>JBLMVP010000191.1:0-5043 GCA_050256755.1 Sphingobacteriales bacterium
TATTTCTGTTTAGTTCTTATCTTCCGTCAGCAAATTGCTGATTAAATAATCACTTACAATCGATTGTTATGTTAGAAAAAATAGGTTGGGAAAAACCAAAACTTAGTCTTGTCCAAATCATTAATATGAGTGTGGGCTTTTTTGGAATTCAGTTTGGCTGGGATTTGCAAAGGGCTAATATGGGGCCTATTTATGAGTATTTACATGCTGATGCAGATAAGATTCCTATTTTATTTCTAGCAGCTCCATTAACAGGTCTTTTAGTTCAACCGGTTATTGGATATATGAGTGACAGGACATGGCATCCTAAATGGGGAAGACGCAGACCATATTTTTTAGTTGGTGCAATTTTAAGCTCTATCGGTTTAATACTAATGCCGCACAGCCCTGTGTTATGGGTTGCAGCAGGATTGCTTTGGGTTTTAGATGTTTTTGGTAACGTAGCAATGGAACCTTTCAGAGCCTTTGTAACAGATAAGCTGAATGACAGGCAAAGAACTCAGGGTTTTGTTATGCAAAGTTTGATGATAGGGTTAGGTGGTACAATTGCAAATATGTTACCCTGGATTTTTAGAAATATTTTTCATTTTTCAAATACAGCAGCAAGTGGCATTATACCTGATAATGTTAAATGGAGTTTTTATATAGGTGGATTTTTCTTTTTTTCATCAGTATTATATACAGTTATCACTTCAAAAGAATATCCACCTGCTGATTTGGATTTCAAAGATAAAGTAAAAGAATCCCAAAAAGGTTTTGGCGGGGGCTTTAAAGAAATTACCCATTCTGTTTTGAATATGCCAAAACGGATGAAAATTTTAGCAATAGTACAATTCTTTACATGGCCGGGATTATTTTTAATGTGGTTTTATTATAGCACTGCTGTTGCCAGAAACGTATTTCATGCTGCCAGCGAAACAGATGTTTTATATAGCGAAGGTGTTGCTTTTGCAGGATTAACATTGGCTTTTTATAGTGTAGTAACTTTTGTATTTGCTTTCTTTCTGCCGGTTATTGCCAATACGATAGGCAGAAAACTAACACATACCATATGTTTACTCGCAGGTGCGATAGGTTTAATTAGTGTTTCATTTGTAGAAAATAAATACATGTTGTATGGTTGTATGACAGGAGTAGGTATAGCATGGGCCAGTATTCTGTCAATGCCTTATGCTATGCTTAGCGGCGCATTGCCGCAAAACAAAGTGGGTGTTTATATGGGCATTTTTAATTTCTTCATTGTATTGCCTGAAATAATTGCGTCTCTTGGGTTTGGCTGGATTATGAAAAATATTTTACATAATAACCGCCTGGCTGCTGTACAAATTGGCGGGGTATTGATGATAATAGCGGCAGTTTTTTGTTACACGTTAATTAAAGAAAAAGATTAAGTAAGATGAAAAAAATATTTATAATTTTTAAGTTATTGCTTTTAGCAGTAACTTTTTCTTTTGCACAAAATGTAGAAGTATATCCGACCAACTGGTGGGTAGGAATGAAAAACCCCAAACTTCAAATAATGTTGCATAAAACAGATATTGGAAAGGCATCCAATTTTTTTGTTAACTATTCCGGGGTACAGCTGGTAAAAACAAATAAAGTAGAAAACAATAATTATGTTTTTCTTGATTTTGTAATTAGCAAAACAACGAAGCCGGGTATACTGAAAATTAATTACAAAGAAAACAATCAGTCAAAGTCAATTGATTTTTCTTTGAAAGCAAGAAGAGCCGGAAACGGAACATCATTTGCACAAGGTGTTACTTCAAGTGATGTAATGTATCTCATCATGCCTGACCGTTTCAGTAATGGTGATCCTTCCAATGACCGTGTTCCGGGAATGCTTGATCAATCTTTGAGACGGGATACAGTATTTAACCGTCATGGAGGAGATTTGCAGGGCATCATTAATCACCTGAATTATTTACAGGAACTTGGAGTGTCAGCACTTTGGCTTAATCCTGTTTTGGAAAATGATCGTCCTGCAAGAACAGAACATGGTTATGCTTTTACCAATCATTATAAAATAGATCCACGCTTAGGTGGCGCAGAAGCTTATCATGAATTAATTGATGAAATGCATAAGCGGGGAATGAAGATGATCCAGGATGCGGTATACAATCATGTTGATATCAATCATTTTTTTGTAAAAGATCAGCCAACAAAAGATTGGTTGCATCATTGGCCTTCCTATACCAATACACATTATAAAGATCAAACTTTATTTGATCCCTATGCTTCTGCTATAGATAAAAAAATTATGAGTGACGGGTGGTTTGTAAAAGAAATGCCCGATCTAAACCAAAAGAATCCTTATGTAGCTACTTTTTTAATTCAACATGCTATCTGGTGCGTGGAAGAATTTGGAGTGGATGGATGGCGTATTGATACTTATGCTTATAATGATTTGGATTTTATGAACCGCTGCAACCAGGCATTGTATGACGAGTATCCCAAAATCACCATCTTTGGCGAAACATGGGTGCATGGAGTAATCAATCAAAGTTATTTCTGTCAGAACACTTATAATATTCCTTTTAAAAGCAATATGCAGGGTACAACAGATTTTCAAATGCTGTTTTATGGAATACAGGCAGCATTAACACAACCATTTGGCTGGACGGAAGGTTTGAATAAATTATATACAAATGCTGCACAGGATTTTGTTTATAAAGATCCAATGAGAGAGGTTATTTTTTTAGACAATCACGATATTCCACGGTTCTATTCAGTACTGGGAGAAGATACTGCCAAATATAAAATGGCTATTGCCTGGTTAATGACTTTCCGTGGCATTCCGCAGATGTATTATGGCAATGAAATTCTAATGACAGGTTTTACATCACCAAGTGATGGTTATGTACGGCAGGATTTCCCCGGCGGATGGGCAGGTGATGATGCTGATAAATTTACAGAAGCCGGAAGAACAGAAAAAGAAAATTCTATTTTCACCTACTATAAAAGATTTATTGGTTTCCGAAAAAATGCATCAGCCATTAAAACAGGTAAGATGATGCAGTATTTCCCTGAAGATGGTGTGTATGTTTATTTCCGGTACGACAAAAATCAAACCGTAATGGTTGTAATAAACCAAAACGATGCAGAGAAAACAATTAACCTTTCCCGCTTCAGTGAAAGAATGAATGGCTTTACAAAAGCTAATAATGTGGCAACAGGTGTTACTTTTAATTTGGGAGAAAAACTCACCATTGGCGGAAAATATTCGCTGGTGATGGACTTGAAAAAGTAATAAGTCAAAATAGTTTTTTTAACCCCGCAATTTGCGGAGTTTTTTATTATGCGGAGTTTATTTAATTCAGTAACTTACTGATATCATTTATTGCTGACCATATAATAACCGGAAACCAAACTAATTTCTTCAATCATCAATTGTTTGTATGACGGATACGGAAGCAATTGTAAACTGTGCAGCTTATGCTGAAGGTAAAAGAATAGCCAATGTGCCAATCTCTTCAGTACATGAAGTACTGGAACGCCCTGATCAGTTTGCATGGGTAGGGCTTCATGAACCCAGTGAAGAAATACTGGAACAGGTTCAAAAAGAATTTCACCTGCATGATTTGGCGATTGAAGATGCACATCGTGCACACCAGCGTCCCAAACTGGAATTATATGGCGATTCATTATTTATTGTATTACGTACAGCACAAATTAACCCTCAAACAAATAAAATAGAATTTGGCGAAACCCATTTTTTTATGGGTAAAAATTTTTTGGTTAGCGTTCGTCATGGTTCTTCGCTGGCGTATATAGAAGTTCGAAACCGTTGCGAACGTATACCTCATTTATTAAAAAAAGGCCCTGCCTTTGCCATGTATGCAGTAATGGACTCTATAGTTGATCAGTATTTTCCTGTTATTGAAATGCTGGAGCACCAGTTGGAAAAAATGGAAGAAAAAATTTTTGCAGAAAAATACAGGAGAGAAACTACAGAAGAAATTTATGAAATGAAAAGAGAAATGCTGGATGTAAAAAGAGCTGTTTCACCATTAATTGATATCTGTAATAAATTAATGCGGTTTGATTTATCTGTTATCGATGAGGAAACACGTCCCTACTTTCGGGATGTGTATGATCATTCAGTAAGGATTAATGAAATGGTGGATAATGCGAGGGAATTATTGTCATCAGCATTAGAAGCGAATTTTTCAATGATAAGTATTTCCCAAAATGAAGTGTCTAAAAAGTTTGCCGGATGGGCTGCTATCATTGCAGTGCCAACTATGATAGCCGGTTTTTATGGAATGAATTTTAAGTTTATCCCCGAATTAGAATGGCATTACGGTTATTTTATTGTTATAGGCATAACTATTCTTGCCTGTTGTACGCTTTATTATTTCTTTAAAAAATCGGGGTGGTTTTAAATAGATGTTTTCTGTAAGGCATTCTCACAACAAATTAGTCCATAAAACTTTTGAGCCATATTTACCCCAGTCCTTCAGGGCCCTGGATAAACTGGTATTATATTGGTGCCAGTTAACTTTTTTTCCTTTTTGCTTTGGGTAAAGTTGCTTGGCGGTGGGTTCTGTTAATTCGACTTTTGTAGCAAACCAGGTAGTGTTTAGCCGGGGAACAGCTAAACCTAAAATCATTCCCGGTAAATTGCCAAAGCTTTCTGGTCCGCTGCTTACCATAATTTCATCAGTATAAAAAGCAACTACATAAACAGAGTCGCAAATTTTTGTTACAGCCTTTTTACATTCAAAGCCGGCGATCTTTCTGGTTTCATTGGTGATGCGCCACTCACAATTGCGTAAACTGTCTTCTATAAGAAATGTTTCTTCGTAAACATCCTTTTGCATCTTAATGCGGTTTGTCTTAAGGTCTTTTACTGTAATATCATCTATAGAAGGTTTTCTTCCCCACAAATATTTATTGTCTGTATTTTCTTTGGCGAGTCTATACACACTTGTTTCGCTGGTAAACTGTAATTCATAAACGTCAGATAGCACTTTGGGTATCCGGGCCATCATTTCTTTCATCCAGGTTGTCTCCAAATCTTCTTTATCATACATGGCAAAC
>JBLMVP010000192.1:0-5556 GCA_050256755.1 Sphingobacteriales bacterium
TATAGTTTTTTACTTCGGTATAGTCGGCGACTGAATTATTATTAAGTATGATGACTTCCTGTAACAACTCTTCCGCCCTGTCTAATCCGCGAATGTTTTGCAACAGTTCAAGGGTATCTTCCGGCCGGTTATACGTAATAATTATAAAACTCAATGGTTTCAAACTGGTAAATGATTTAAAGTTTTTTGAAAGATAGATTCTTTCTTTACATTGCAATATAACAATTTACTCTATATGCCTTTGGTGAGTGTAGTTATTCCCTGTTATAACGATGGTCAATATTTGGATGATTCGGTTGGTTCTATACTGCACCAATCATTTGATGATTACGAAATACTGATTGTAAATGATGGGTCAACAGATGCTGCTACTATTCAAAAATTGGGGTCCTTTAATCATCCTAAGATAAAAGTATTGCACAAAGAAAATGGCCACTTATCGTCTGCCCGTAACTACGGAATAAAAAATGCGGTTGGTGACATTATTGTAACGCTGGATGCAGATGATATGTATGAAAGAAAATTTATTAAGAAAGGGGTGGCTATATTGCAAAAGGATAAAACTGTAGGAGCAGTAACCTGCTATTTAAAAAGTTTTGGTTTAAAAACCAATAAATGGAAGCCGCTGGGTGGCGATCTGAAGAATTTTTTGTACCGGCAGGAAAGTTGCGCCAGTGCCATGTTTCGTAAAGAATGCTGGGAAAGAATTGGCGGTTATGATGAGCAAATGAAAACCGGTTATGAAGACTGGGAATTCTGGATACGTTTAACGGCAGCAGGGTGGAAGGTGGAAGTGCTGGATGATTACCTTCTTAATTACAGGGTTACCGACAAATCAATGTTGTTGACTCAAAGCGAGCCAAACCGTGCGAAAATTATTGACTACATTATGGAAAAACATAGGGATCTCTATTGGCAAAATTTAAAGGATGCCATTATCAAAAGAAAAATTATTGATCTTCGCAATCCTGAAAGTAGTGTGATTTTATTGAAACAACTCTACTGGAAGTATTTTAAATAATCGTTTCCAAAAATAACAGGATGTTTAAGCCGGCACTGATAATTATATTTAATCATAAGTATGACAGGAATATTGATAAGCTAAAAAAGATATACCATGAGCGGTTCAGTAATATACTTTTCCTGGTGCCATTTTATACTGGTAATGATGAAAAGGTGATACCAGTTTATGAAAACTCTCACCAGTTTCAGGGATATATTGCACAGGGCTTTCGTTCTTTTTATAAAGATGATTTTACTCATTATATTTTTATGGGTGATGACGTATATCTTAATCCGAATGTCAATGAAAATAATTTTAATGAGTTTATGAAAATAGGGGAGAACGATTGCTTTGTACCAACTCTGGATGGTATTTCTGCATTTAATGTTCATTGGATACATCGTAAAGCCATGTTATATAACCCGGCAAAGGAAGGGGTAGAAATAATCAATGAATTACCCCCTGTCAGCCAGGCATTGGAGAAATTCAATCGTCAGGGGTTGACAATTAAAAAACTAAATTTTAAGCAGGTATACGGGAAATTGCATTTTAACAAGTTTAATAGTTTATTAAAGTCAGTAAGCATTTATTTAAAGGATATCCTGTTTCAACAAAAAAACTACCAGCTTCGTTATCCGCTAGCTGGTGGCTACAGCGATCTATTGATCGTTAGCAAAAAGCATATTAGCTCTTTTGTTCATTTATGCGGAGCTTTTGCCGCCTCTGATCTGTTTGTTGAATTGGCTATTCCAACAGCTTTGGTACTCGTTGCTGATAATAAAATAATCACAGAAAAAGATTTGCAATATAAAGGGCTTCTTTTATGGACACAGAAGGATATGGAGCAGTTAATGCCATATCAAACTGATTTAAAGAAATTAAAAGAACAATTTCCTGCAAACAGGCTTTATATTCACCCGGTAAAATTGTCTAAATGGAAAATGTGAATTCATATATTATTATTACATCTATATTCCCGCCAACAGAAGCGATAGGAAAATTTGGGGCTTTACCGGATTATAAACTGGTTGTTGTAGCAGATAAAAAAACCCCGGTTGAATGGTATTCTCCCAATGTGAAACTATTATCGGTTAAAGAACAAACAGACAGTGTTTACGCAATCTCCTCTTTGCTGCCGTATAATCATTATTGCCGTAAAATGATAGGCTACTTATATGCCATGCAAACCGGAGCATCAATTATTATCGATACAGATGATGATAATATTCCAAATACAGTATGGAATTTTCCTGCAATGGAAGGTAAATACAATGCAGTAAAAGGAGAAACTGGTTTTGTAAACATTTATTCCCATTATACCAGCAAAAAAATATGGCCCAGAGGTTTGCCTTTGCGACTTATTAATGATACAACTCCATTGCCTGTTATTTCAAATGTTGACGCAAAAGTAGGGGTGTGGCAGGGTTTGGCAGACGAAGACCCTGATGTAGATGCTATTTACCGTTTAACTAATGGAGACTATTGTTATTTTGAAGATAAGCCACCTCTGATATTAAGTAAGGGTACTGTTTGTCCTTTTAATTCGCAAAACACCCTATTCGTTAAAGAACTTTTTCCTTTGTTATACCTGCCTTCTTTTGTAACGTTTCGCTTTACTGATATTTTAAGAGGAATAGTGGCACAGCCAATAATGTGGTTATATAATTATTCACTCGGGTTTACAAAAGCTACTGTTGTACAAAAAAGAAATGTACATGATTATACCAGGGATTTTGAATCAGAAATTCCCATGTATTTGCATATAGAAACAGTATTGGAAACAGCAATGGCAACCGCATCATCCCGATTTTCCATCAGCGATAACCTGATGAATATATATATGAACTTATTGAAAAAAAATATTATAACTGAAAAAGAATTGCAATTGCTGGAATGCTGGTTAAAAGATGTTCAGCGACTCAATCAATAAAAAAGCTGCAGCACATACTGCAGCTTTTTTATGATACCTTATGCATTGTACTACGACTTACATGCTATCCTGTGTTTTTCCCTTTCTTATTATGGTAAATAATGTTCCGGCAAGCAGCAGTAAAACCAATATTTGCCCAATATTGGTTAACATTCTTCCTCTACCGTAGGAAGCCGGCTCAAACTTAAATTCTATTTTATGTTCGCCAGCAGGTATATTCATTCCTCTTAAAGCATAATTTGTTTTTACATAATCTGTTTTCTTGCCGTTAACATAAGCATTCCAACCTTCGCTGTAATAAACTTCGCTGAAAACTGCAAACTGGTTAGCAGAAGCTTTTGATTTATATTCCAGGATATTGTGATTATCCTTGTTATCAACCTTTGTAATTGTTGCAGAAGAGTCGTATACAGGTTGTGTTACCTTGTTTTTATCATCTTCACTCACCACGGCAGTTTTAGAGGCATCCAGGTTATTTAATGCTTCCATTTCATCTTTCGGAGTTTTTGCAAAACTTATGTTTTGTACCAGCCAGCATGAACCAAGTGCCTTGTTGTTAGTAATAACAGAGGCAGGTTCATTACTTCCTTGCTGCGGGTTACTGGCAATAATATACTTTGTGTTCAGCATATTAAGCCCTGTATATTTTGATTGTGATAAACCATTAGCTAGACTGGAATCCTTGCTTAACTGATTTATTTCTCCAGAAATTTTATTTTCAAATAAATCCTGGTAACGGGCAATTTTAGCTGCATGGTAGCCACCAATTGATCGATGCAAATAGGATGTGGTAGCATCCTGGAAAGGTGATACAGCAAGATTTAAAACCCTGTATTCACTTTTATCCGGCAGAATTAATTGATCGGCTTTTCCCGGTGTGAAGGGGGTTTTTTCTTCTGTTTTTTCAACATAGGCATCTTCACCCGCAGGTGTTTTATCAATATATAATTTCCCAACAGGCAATAAATCTATCGCAACTAAAAGTATAGCTGCTGTAATAACGGCCATGGAAGATTTTAAAATTTCCTTAATATACAAGCCAAGCATTCCTGCAAACAAAGCAACGATGCCAAAGGTTTTTAATAAATCTTTTGCAAAAAAGCTTTTACGGTCTTCAATTAAGGCATTGATTCCGGAGTTTACATATTGCTTAACCTGGTCGTTAGCTTCAGCTATTTGTTTTTTTAACTGGCGTATGCCTTCATCCAGATAATCAAAAGAAAAATAGGCGGCTATTAAAATAAATAATACTACCCCGGTAATGATCAACCCTGTCCTGAATTTTTTCCATTTTTCTTCTTTACTTTCTTCACCAAATATTATTTGCTGAATAGTTAAGATAGATGCTATGGGCCATATCAGTTGCAGTAACACCAGTGACATAGAAGGTGCCCTGAATTTGTTATACAATGGGAGATGATCGAAAAGAAAATAATTAAATCCGGGAAAAAACTTTCCCCATGCCATTACAATAGCTAATGCACTTAATGCAATCATCCACCATTTATGTTCACTTTTTAAATAAGCAATACTCAGTAAAAACAGGAAACAAATAATGGCTCCAAGGTATGGAGGTCCTGAAGTAAAATCAAGGCTGCCCCAGTATGCATTCTGTAATCCCCCTAATTGCTGAGACAATTGTGGTGGCATTGCACTTAAGGCTTCGCTTACTTTTGAATTATCGCCAAACTCACGTATACCATTGCTGCCTCCATATATTTTCGGAACCATTATGGTAAAGGTTTCCATCGGCTTATAGCTATACGAAAAAGCATAATCTTTAGTGAGCCCTCCCGTTTTTGAAGCAGTATCTGCTAAAGACAAAGAGCCACCACGTATGGTTTCCTTTGAATATTCATATGTTGTAAGCAATGTTACTGCATTCACCATCAGACCAATCAGACCAGCAAATACTGCAAGGCTTAATGATTTAATCATATGACTGTATTCTTTGTTGCGTACCCATGAAATGATATAGGCAACAGTCATAAAAACCAGTGCAAAAAACAGGTAATAAGTTATCTGAAGGTGATTGAGCCCAATTTGAATGGATGTAAACAGTGCCAGCAACGCTGTGCCGGTAAGATAATTTTTCCTGTAAATTAATATTAACGAACCCAATATTGCAGGCATATAGGCAATACACCACATTTTGGTAACATGACCTGCTGAAATAATTACCGGGTTATAGGTTGAAAATCCAAAAGCAATTGCTCCGAAAATTCCTACATAAGGATTAACACGAAGTACTTGTGATAAAAAATAAAACATTAAACAGGCAAGAAAAAAAAATTGAACAGGTTGTGGTAATCCCAATGTAAAAAAGCTGTTGGCATAATGCGGTAGCACATTATTTCCCGGCATCCATATCTGGTAAGTGGGCATGCCGCTAAACATGCCATTTGTCCATAACGGCGCTTCTCCATGAACTGTGTTGTAATCAGAAATATCTTTACTTGCACCCTCAAATTGCACAATATCATGCTGCTGTAGAACTTTTCCCTGTAATGCAGGTTGACAATATAAAACAGATATAACTATAAAGCTGATGATTGCAATAATGTGCGGAAGTATTTTTTTCCAGTTGATTGAATTCATGCTGATTATTTGAGATGCCGAAAAT
>JBLMVP010000193.1:0-3041 GCA_050256755.1 Sphingobacteriales bacterium
ACCATTTAAAATTTATTGCCGGTAGCTGGGCTACACATGTGGGTTATGAATTGGTTGATCCATATCTTAACCGCAACTACAGTATGAGTTATATGTTTTCCTATGGCCCATTCTTTCATACTGGTGTAAAAGCAGAAGCAACTTATGGTAAAAATGGATTTATGCTGGGTATAGCAAATCCAACTGATTTAAAATCAACTACCATGGATCACAAGTATGTAATTGCTCAATACAGCACTTCTACTAAAAATGATAAGCTGAAAGCTTATTTAAATTTCCAGGGGGGCAAACCTAATGAAGATACCAAACTCAACCAGGTAGACTTAGTACTTAATGGTACTCTGAGCAGCCAGTTTGGTATTGGATATAACGGAACTGTTACCATGATTAAAGCAAGAGAACCGGACGGAAAATTTGGCGATGCCAATAGCTGGTGGGGATCAGCATTGTATTTGAATTATGATCCCGCAAGCTGGGTAGGTTTAACATTAAGAGGCGAATATTTTAATGATGATAAACAATTGAATGTTTTCAGCAGTGCAGCCAAAGGTGGGAATATTTTTGCTACTACATTATCTGCTAATTTTAAAGTAGACAATTTAACCATTATACCAGAGTTCCGGCTGGAAAATGCTTCTGAAGGAATTTACAGCAAATCCAGCGGTGAAGGCACTAAAAGCAGTGCAAATTTTTTAGTAGCAGTCGTTTATAAGTTTTAGCCTGACCTGTGAGGTACATTGAAAGCACCTTGCTATTGCAGGGTGCTTTGCTTTTTTAAATCGGTGTCTTTGGGCGTTACCTAATTAGCACAACCATTCCTTTAAGTAAATGCATTTCTTTGCTGTTATATTTTTTGTAATGTAAAACCCAAATAAATGTTCCCTGTGGTTGAATTCGCCCATTTAATTGTCCATCCCAACCTTCGGTAATTTTTTGAGTTTCGTAAATCTTTTGCCCCCAGCGATTATAAATTTCAAATCGGTATACTTCTAATGGAAGGCTTACTGCAGGCTTAAATAAATCATTCTTTCCATCATTATTGGGGGTAAAAACTGTTGGTACGAAAATATCTAATGGACAATCTTTTACTGTTATGGTAACAGAATCATTTATAAAACAACCCTGCAAAATTTCAGAACTACCGATGTAGGTAGTTGTTAATTCAGGGTTGACTACAACACTTTGCCCTGTTGGCTTATCAATATTATATAGAGGATTCCAGTTATAATTTAAAGCGCCTGAGGGCAGGCTAAGTTTTACTGATTCATATTGACAGATAGTAATATCTTTTAAAGCATTATTGTTAAATGCAAGAGTATCTACTGATATAGAATCAGTGATTTTATTTCCGCAAAAATCTGTTACTATTATTGAATAGGAGCCGGTTTTATTTACCCAAATTGCCCGGTTTGCGTCTTCATCACCCCATTTATACTCTTTGTATCCAATTGGAGCTTCAATTTTAAGGGTGCTTCCCGGGCATAATAATTTATTTTCTCCCAGAGTGAATGAAGAAACGTTTTTATAAATATATATACTGTCAATAAATGATTCGCCACAAGTATTTGTTGTTTCTAAAAAGTAAAGACCGGGTTCGTTAATTGTTGTCCATGGCTGGGTGTTTGTATTATCCCACATATAATTTTTAAAGCCCAGTGATGCATATAAATTTAATGGAAATTTGGTGACGCAAGTGTCATTGCCAATAAAAAGTTGTGTGAGTTTTGGCCTCAATTCAATCGTGTCTGAAAAAATATTTCCACAATTATCCTTCGCAGTAACAAAAAATTTTCCTGGCCCTTTGGCTGTATAGAACTGGTCGATTGAGCCATCCTGCCATTGGTAAGTGGTGAAATTAATCCCTGCATCCAGTTCTGTTTCCTTGCAAAAGGTGGTATCATTTCCAAGGCATATTTCTGCTCCTTGCTCATAGACTTGTATAAACAGAGAATCATTCAGCTTTTCACAAGAATTACTTTTGACGTATAAATACCCTGACCACTGTTTCTTAAATTTTATTCTAACAGTGCTGTCATTCACTGATACCATATAAGAAATAGCTGACGTGTCTATTAACCACTTTGGCTTTTTAAGGCATTCTGCATTTTTATAAAAGGTATAGATTTGCTCAGGTTCCGAAAGACAGAAAGAATTTTTGCCTTTGATTTTTAGTGAATCACAAATGCTTACTGTATGGCAAATTTCCACCCTTTGAAATACAAAATCGGCAAGAGGGTAATTAACGCTTTCTGAACTGCCAATTTCAGTTTTAATGGAATCAAATGCAAAAGAAGTGACGTAAGAGGAATGAGGCTGGGTATTTATGAATGTTGTATCTTCTCCGGAGCAATCAGCAGTTTCATTGTTATTGCCTTTTGCTTCCATCACTTGCAGGTAATTTTCTCCATTATAGAGAAGGTTGGAAAAGAGTATAAAATCGTCTGTTCTTTTAAATACTGCAGAAATGCGTCCTGTCGTATTGAATGTGCCCGATTGAAGATTAATTTTTCTTTCCTGGTAAATACTAAAGTCTTTATTCAGGGTGGCGTAAGTTAAGGCTGATGGGGATGAGCTTCTGGCAAATAAAGATACTTGCCCTAATGGATTAATGTTAATATGGGCCAAACCATATAGCGATCGTTGATTGATATTAGTGGCTTCTATATTTTTAATTATATTAAAATCTTTGTCGAGAAGTAATGAGTATAATCTCCGGTTCCCGCATGTTGCAATGCCTCCTGCAATAGCTATTTCACCGTTTGTCATAAACCTGCATTCAGGTTTAAAATTATCCCAAGTTGCATAGCATCCAGTATCAGAATAATTAAGGCAAATTGATTTACTGGAAAGCAGGTTCCCATAGCTTGAATTCAACTCAATCAGGCCAATAGATTTGTTGTTAGCGCTATTACAAATATCTATGTTGGGGTATTGTTGCGTAACCACTTTTAAAACACCAGTTTTCTCTTGCATGCCTGCTATATAACTATTAGTTGTTTCAAGGTGAGCCAGGCTAGTTTTCCAAATTGATGAGCAAGTTT
>JBLMVP010000194.1:0-4072 GCA_050256755.1 Sphingobacteriales bacterium
CCTGTGCTATAGTATCACTCTGTACATCTCCATCATAATTTTTACAGGCCCATACAAAATTGCCATTCCATTTTAAAGCACTCGCCACCATATCATCAATTAAACGGTGCTCGTATACAATACCTGCTGCATCAAACTGCGCTTTAAATTCATTTTTATATATCTCTTCAAAAATATCTTTAAAACGTCCGTCGTATTTTTTAAGAATAGTGTTTTTGGTAGAGAGATACAATGGCCATTTTTTGCTTAAAGCCATATTAAAACAACTGCGGGCAAAACCCATAATACTTTCATCAGTATTATACATACTCATCGCTACACCGTCACCTTTAAAGTTAAACACTTCAAATGTTTGCGGTTCGCCACCAGCTTCAGGAGTAAAAGTCATGGTTAATTTGCCTTTGCCTTTAATAACGGTGTCGGTGGCACGGTACTGATCACCAAATGCATGACGGCCAACAATGATGGGAGCTGTCCAGTTAGTTACCAAGCGTGGCACATTACTGATAACAATCGGCTCACGAAAAACCGTACCGTCTAAAATATTACGGATAGTTCCGTTAGGGCTCTTCCACATTTGTTTCAGGTTAAACTCTTTTACCCTTGCTTCATCAGGAGTAATAGTAGCGCATTTAATACCCACGCCATATTCTTTAATAGCATTGGCAGCATCAATAGTAACCTGGTCGTTGGTTTGGTCGCGGTATTCCACGCCAAGGTCATAATATTTAATATCCACCTCCATATAGGGGAGGATGAGTTTGTCTTTAATAAATTTCCAGATAATGCGGGTCATTTCATCGCCATCGAGTTCAACAACAGGATTGGCTACTTTAATCTTTTTGGCCATTTTGTAAAACTGTTTTTCTTGTTTAAACGTAATTAGGAATGCGAAAGTAAATAATATGCAGCAAATAGGAAGCTATATCGTTTGTTTGTTTTTGATACAACTTTTTGTTAGTTAGGCCTGCGGTGAAGAGATATTGAAATAAATTATAATTAATAATTATTAATTATAGCCAATCACCTTCACGATTATAGATTTACAATCAGCACCGGTATTTTTAATTCATGTCTTACTGTATTCACAGTTTCGCCATATATAAAATCTTTTAACCCTGTATGTCCATGAGCACCGATGACGAGCATATTCGCATTGGCTTCTTTTGCCAGCCTGGCAATTTCTTTAGTACGGTTTTGGAAGCCAAGTTTGCCTTCAGCTTTATATCCTCTTTCCTCTAACTGGCGCACATAAAACTGTAATCGCTCATCATCTTTTTGTGTTTCATAATCATCCGTTTCTTTTCCAAGCAAAACAGCGGTGGCACTTTCTACAATATGAATTAATAAGAAACTGGAGTCCTGCTTTGCCTGTCCAATAGCGGCGGAAAGCAGTTTAGCATCATTGTCACTAAAGTCTAAAGCCACAGCAATTTTTTTATAAACAGGCACATCTAAATTTTGTAATCCCATTACATCGGGGTGCATTTGAATGGAAACTGCTTTATGTCGTTTTCCAAGCATAGGAAAAATAATTGTGTAGAGTAATAAGGTGGCAAACACAATGCCTGCCAGTACAATTACAAATTTCCAGAAAATACTGTCAGAAGTCATAAAGAAATTTCCTGCTTCATTAACCACCAGTCTTACATTCAGGTAAACCAATACAGAAGCAATTAGCCATGCTGCTGCCTGTATCCAGCGTTTAACAGCAAAAGAGCCCATCGTTTTTTTATCGCTTACAAAATGAATAAGCGGTATTACAGCAAAACCTAATTGCAAACTCAGTATTACCTGGCTAAGGATTAATAATTTGTCAACCTGTCCTTCACCAAAAACAGCAATTACAATAATGGCTGGAATAATAGCCAGTAAACGGGTAAGTAAGCGTCTCACCATTGGATTAATGCGCAAACGTAAATATCCTTCCATGATAATTTGCCCGGCAAGCGTTCCGGTTACGGTAGAACTTTGACCGGAAGCAATTAAGGCCACTGCAAATAAAGTAGAAGCAATAGTTGAACCAAGCATGGGCGAGAGTAATTGATAAGCCTGTTTAATTTCTCCCACCTCTGTATGACCTTTATAAAAAAATGTTGAAGCTGCTAAAATTAAAATTGCTGCATTAATAAAGAAGGCAATATTTAACGCAACGGCACTGTCAACAAAACTCCATTTCAATGCCTGTTTAATTCCCTGTTTTGTTTTTTCAATTTTTCTTGTTTGTACAAGTGCCGAATGTAAATATAAATTGTGTGGCATAACGGTGGCGCCAATAATACCTACGGCTAAATACAAAGCCGTTTCTTTTGGTAATGCTGCCATAATTCCTTTATTGGCATACAAATCTTTTGCATCGGGTAAAGAAGGAATAAGCCCTTTAATCATTTCATGCAATTGCGGTTGTGCTAAAATGATATTGATAAGAAAACAAACACCAATTACTCCAATCAGTCCAATAATAAAAGCTTCCATTTTACGAATGCCCATCCGTTGCAGGTAAAACAATAAAAAGGTATCAAGCACCGTAATGGATACACCCCAAATTAATGGCAGACCCGTTAACAATTGAATACCGATAGCCATACCCAGTACTTCTGCCAGGTCGCAGGCAGCAATGGCCACTTCTGCTAAAATATACAAGGCGAAGTTGATAGTTGTTGGAAAAACTTCCCTGTTGGCTTGTGCCAGGTCTCTACCCCTTACAATTCCCAAACGGGCCGACAAACTTTGCAGGAGCAATGCCATAATATTACTCATGAGCAATACCCATATAAGCGAATAACCATATTTACTTCCACCCGCCAAATCTGTTGCCCAGTTGCCGGGATCCATATAGCCCACACTTACAAGATAAGCAGGGCCAAAAAAAGCAAGGATTCTTCTCCATCCCATTTTTTTAGTACTGATGTCAACCGATTCATGCACTTCACTTAAGGAAATTTCTGTATGATGTTTACTTGTCATGTTTTACTAATAAATTTTTTGCTAATTGTTCACTGATGGTAAAGGCGGGTACGTTCCTGATTTTTATTTCGATGGAATTGTCAAACTCAAAACGTTTTTTTATTTCGAGTTTGGTTCCAATCTTAATTTGTTTGTGTTTTAGAAGTTCCAGTAATTCTGTGGATTGGTTCCCCACACCGGATACTTCAGCCATTTTATTTACTGAAAGTTCATTCAGGCATATAGATGAACTGGCTTCCATCCTGCCCTGGTTATCGGGAATGGGATCGCCATGGGGATCCACTTTGGGAAAACCAAGGTATTCATCTAATTTATCAATCAGTTTCTTACTGCCTACATGTTCCAGTTCTTCTGCTACGGCATGTACCTCGTCCCAGTCAAACTTTAATTTTTCCGCCAGGAAAAATTCCCATAAACGATGACGGCGAATGATGACTAATGCCACTTTTTTCCCTTCTGTTGTTAAGAAAAAGCCATGGTATTTTTCATAATGGACAATTTTTTTGGCTTTTAATTTTTTCAGCATATCCGTTATGGATGCCGGTTTTGTTTTGAGTTCATTGGCAAGCAGGTTGGTGGTTACCTCGCTGTGGTAACGCTGCAAATGCCAGATGGCTTTAATATAGTTTTCCTCTGTTTTAGAAAAATTCATGTAAACTAAAATTAAATTTAGACAAATCTAAAAATAAAAACCCAATCATCCAAACCTGCTTTTAACCGTGGACTTTACTTTATGGGTAAATCTGCTTACTTTGGAGGCCCAATAATTATTTATGCGATTGATACCAGTACTGGTTGCCTGTTTTATAATGGTAACTTTTTCCTGTAAGGACAACAAAAAGATAAAGACCCAGGCCAATGATGAAATCACCCTTTCGGAGTTTGTATCGTTTTTTCCCGAGGCAAAATTCCCTTATACTATCAACGATTTAATTTTGAGTAAAAAGGATAATGATTCCCTTAAGATTTCAATGGTTGCATTTAAAAGCTTTATACCGGAACCTGTTTTTAATAAATATTTTGGGACAAAAACAAAAACCAAATTATTCCCGCTTGCCAAAGGAACCGACAGTGATAAAAATATTTTCCTGTTTATTAAATCTGT
>JBLMVP010000195.1:0-5456 GCA_050256755.1 Sphingobacteriales bacterium
ATCAAAACGAAAATACTATCCGGTATAAAACACCTGATGTAACTGCCTTCTTTAATTTCCGCATACGCAGTTTTACTTCATTTATCAGACTGGAAAACCTTAATACAGCAGAGTTTACGCCCCAATTTGGCTTTCTTAATAACAATTTTGCAGCGCCGCATTACCCTTATCCCGGGCTTTTGGTGAGGGTTGGTATATGGTGGACTTTTGTAAATTAGTTAACAGAGATTCAGGATTTTCATATTATTTTTGTGTTGAATCAATTATGAAGAAATTTTTTGTAGCCATATTAGCCTTTATTTACCTGGTAACAACCAGCGGAGTAGTGGTTACCATTCATTACTGTATGGGAAAACTGTCTTCTGCTGAATATGGTGCGGCAAAAACGAGTAAGTGTGATAAATGTGGTATGCAGGAAAGCCAAAAGAAAAAGGGATGTTGCCACACCGAGAATAAAATTTATAAATTAGATGATTCCCATAATTATGTAAAGTCTTTAATTGATTTTTCTAAAACATCAATTGCAGCCCCTGAAGAGGTGATTAACATGGACCAGCCATGGCAGGGTGTTGAAAAAACTTTAGTATTACAATACCACTCTCCTCCTGATAAGCGGTGTAGTTCCGTATATCTTTATAATTGCGTTTTCAGAATTTAATGTAGCCCTTACCTCTCATGGATAATTCAGCTATATACTGGATTATATTTTCTTTTTTTAATTAATTAAATCTTCTAAAATGAAAACGTATAAATTATTTTTCTCTTTTGTATTTGTGTTTTTCAGCATGACTTCCCTTTTTGCCCAAACTGTAAAAAAAGAAACCATTAAAGTAAATGGTGAATGTGGTATGTGCAAAAAGAAAATTGAAAAGGCTGCAAAAGCGAATGGCGCCGCCTTAGCTAATTGGAATGCAGATACTAAAATTTTACAGGTTTCCTATAACCCGGGGAAAACATCTTCGGATAAAATTCAGAAAGCCATTGCAGATGCAGGCTATGATACAGAAAAATATTCAGCCACTGACGACGCTTATAATCAATTAGACGAATGTTGTAAATATGATCGCAAACAGGTAAAAGAAACAGCAAAAGCTGGCGATGAAAAAAAATGTTGTGATATGGATAAATGCGGTAAAGAAAAAGATGCCTGCAAAGACATGGCTTGCTGCAAGGATAAAGAAATGAAGTGTTGCAAACAGGAAGAACATAATAATTAAATATTGACAGGAGGTATCTATTATGAAACAATTAATATTATCGGCTGCAATTTTATTATCTGCACTGGTTGGTAATGCCCAATTTGAAAAGGCAGCACTACAGGCAAGTGGGTTAACCTGTTCGCTTTGTGCCCGTTCAATTAATAAAGCTTTGATGACATTAGATTTTGTTGAGAAGGTAGAGGTGGATATCAAAACATCATCATTCATTATTGGTTTTAAAGAAGGTAGAGAAGCAGATGCTGACTTAATTAGAAAAAAAGTGGAGGATGCCGGTTTTTCTGTAGCCAAACTACAGTTAACAGGCGACTTTAATAAAGTAGCTGTAAAAAATGATGCACATATTAAGCTGGGTACAAAAACCTATCATTTTATGTCAGTAAAAGAGCAGGTATTAACTGGTGAACAAACTATAACGCTGGTTGATAAAAATTTTGTATCGGCAAAAGAATTTAAGAAATATAGTGCTTTAACAAAATTGGAATGTTATAAAACCGGCGTTGCCGGTAATTGTTGTGCAAAAGAAGGAACTGAAGCACATGCCAGGATTTATCATGTTACGTTATAGTACCATAAGCAGGCAGCATGCTGCCTGCTTTAATTTTATTTAATGAAGAAGTATGTAGTGTTGATATTATTTTCTTTTTCCCTTGGGTTAAATGCCCAGGAACTTTATGTGTTTACAGAACCCGCTTCAAACATACCTGCTAAATCATTGGGGATATATGGTTCCGGTAAATTTTTAAAGGATCAGCATAACGATAAAACTACTTACCGAACTTCAGTTGGTATTGCCTACGGCATTAACAAACACATTATGACAAGGATTAGTACATCTTTTTCAAATATGTATCTCACCAACTATCGCTGGGAAAGTATTCGGGCTTATGCCAAATATCGTTTTCTTTCATTGGATGAAGTGCATAAACATTTAAGAGCTGCTGTGTTTGGTAAACTGGCATACAGCCGTAATGTGTGGGTCTATGATGAAGTGGATCTGGATGGAGATCAAAGTGGATGGCAGGGAGGATTAGTGGTAACACAACTGCTGCATAAGTTGGCAATCTCAGCTTCGGGCAGCTACAATCACATCCTTTATTTTGAAAAAGACAAATTGCTTCGTCCCCCTGTCAGAAATGTTGTTGATTATACATTATCAGCGGGGTACCTGGTATTTCCTGCTGAGTATAAAAACTATAAACAAACAAACCTGAATATTTATTGTGAACTGCTGGGACAAAAAGCATTGGATAATAATAAATACGCAGTTGATATTGCTCCGGCATTGCAGTTGATTTTTAACAGCACAACCAAGATAAATTTTGGAGCAAGGTTTGAACTCAAAAGTAATATGCACCGTATGGCTTATCCTTACCGTTCATTCCTGGTAAGTGTTGACCATACAATTTTAAATTTTGCTAAATAAAATGAAAGTGCTAATGTCGATATTGAAATTTATAAAATCATTGTTTACTAAAAAAGATTGTTGCAAATGACAAAATACATCACGGGATTATTTACAGGATTATTATTTTCTATTGCTGTTTCTGCACAGGTTAATATAGGACAGCAGGCACCGGAACTTTCTCTTCCTTCAAAAAATGGCGATACTATTAAACTGAGTAAGTTAAACGGTAAGATAGTATTGATTGATTTTTGGGCAAGCTGGTGTGTACCCTGCAGAAGGAATAATCCTTTCCTGGTTTATCTCTATAAAAAATACAAAAGCAAAGGATTGGAAATTTATGGTTTAAGCATAGATGAAGAGAAACAAAGATGGCTGAATGCGGTGAAAAAAGATAAGTTATCATGGCTGCAGGTAGTTGACAATAAGGGTTGGGAAGCTTCGTCAGCTTTAACGTATGGAGTGGATGGCATTCCGGCTAATTTTTTGCTGGATAAAAACGGTATTATCATTGCACGTGATCTGGAAGGCCGGGAACTGGAAAAAAAGATAAATGAATTATTAAAACAATAATAATAAAAACAGTAACCCGGCTGATTTTAATCAGTAAACCGGGTAATGGGTGATGATATCTTTACCAGGCAAAATGAAAAAATTTCTTGTTACCATATTAGCCGTTTTATACATAACTACTTCCAGTGGTGCGGTGGTCCATTTGCATTATTGCATGGATAAATTAATAGGCTGGGGCTTATGGAATAATAAGGAAAAGGGTGATCAATGCGGCAAGTGTGGAATGAGTAAGACTGGCAAAAAGAAAAGCTCTTGTAAAGATGAAAATAAGGTTGTAAAGATTGAAAAAGATCAGAATGCCGCAGAATCTGTTTACAGGTTAATCCCGGTATACCCTGTTGAACATGTTTCTTTTTTCACTGGTATTTCCCTGATTAATATCTCTGCTTTATTAGAAAATAACCCGGTATGCAATGCCCCTCCCCGGAGTTTACAGGTAACTACGTACCTATTCGATTGTAATTTTAGAATTTGATTTTGGTTTAAATAAAGTAAACAGACAGAACCTGGGGTTTTGTTTGTACAAGTTTATTATTCAAGATAATTCAAATACACTAAAATGAAAAAGTTAATTATACTGTTAGCAATGCTGGCAACCAGCCATGCAGGTTTTACTCAAAAGGCAAAAGCCAATTCAGAAAAAAATAAAAGCAATACTGTAATAGTAACGGAAGGCTATAGCTGCCCCATGCACCCGGATATAAAAAGCGATAAACCGGGTAAATGTTCTATATGCGGGATGGATTTACTTCGTTCTGAAAAAGAAAAATTAAAAAGACAAACGGTAAAACTTTATAGCTGTCCCATGCACCCGGAAATAACCAGCAATAAACCGGGCAAATGTTCTAAATGTGGAATGAATTTGAATCTTTCATCAAAAGAGAAAATGAAAATGGAAGTAATGAAAATTTATGCCTGCCCTATGCATCCTGAAGTAACAGCTGATAAACCCGGTAAATGCCCTAAATGCGGAATGGATTTGAAAGAAAAGGAAAAGGAAAAGGATAAATCAACCAAACACAAACATTAATCTCTAAAATAAAACAATATGAAAAAAATATTCTTCAGCCTCTTAACTATTAGTATCATCGTTTTTTCAGCTTGCAGCAATAATATCACAAAAAAGGAAAATGAAGGGCATGATGTGAGCAAAGACACTATGCAACATGCGCAAACTACAGATGATAAACCTTTAACAGAAGTGGCAGTAACTTTTACCAACGTAGATGCAAAAGCAGCTGCTGCAGTAAAATCAGTAATTGATTCCTACCTTAAAGTTAAAAATGCTTTAGCGGCAGATAATGGAAATGATGCTGCCAATGCAGCGGAAAAGATGGCTGATGAATTAAAAGGAGTTGACAAATCTTTTTTTACTCCCGAACAAAGGAAAGTGTTTGATGATAATGCAGATGATCTCAAAGAACATGCAGAGCATATAGGCAAGAATGGAAATAACATTAAGCACCAGCGTTCACATTTTTCCATGATGAGTGAAGATATATATGATTTAGCAAAAGCTTTTGGTGCCGGCCGGCCTTTGTATCATTATCATTGCCCGATGTTTAATGATGGTAAAGGAGCGATGTGGCTGAGTGAAATAAAAGAAGTTAAAAATCCCTATTACGGAAGTGAAATGCCAACATGCGGTTCGGTTGAAGAGGTAATTAAATAATCAATTAGCAATGCGCAATTGGCAGGAAGACTTTTTGCATTCGCTAATTGCATATTGCATATTTCAAATTGACTACTATGGTTGAGAAATTGATTGAACTGGCTCTTCGTAACAGGCTTGTAGTGCTGTTAATTTCGGCAGGTTTGTTTGCATGGGGTATTTATTCGGTCCAAAATAACCCTATTGACGCTATTCCTGATTTAAGTGAAAACCAGGTAATTGTTTTTACGGAATGGATGGGACGCAGTCCGCAGGTGATGGAAGATCAGGTAACCTACCCGTTAGTAAGCAACTTGCAGGGCATCCCAAAAATTAAAAATATAAGAGGCTCTTCTATGTTCGGGATGAGTTTCGTGTATGTCATTTTTGAAGATAATGTTGACATCTATTGGGCCAGGACAAGAGTATTGGAAAGATTAAATTATGCCCAACGTTTATTACCCCAGGGAATAACTCCTACACTTGGCCCCGATGGAACAGGCGTTGGACATATCTTCTGGTATCATCTCGATGCACCTAAGATGGATTTGGGTGAACAAAGAGCATTGCAGGACTGGTATGTAAAATTTGCCCTGCAAACAGTACCCGG
>JBLMVP010000196.1:0-2610 GCA_050256755.1 Sphingobacteriales bacterium
AATAGTGACTGAATATCAAATGCAGCATGGATGGCTTTTGAGACCGACTTAAACGAAACCAGGAAATAGTTTTCAGTTTGTTTAACGGATATTCCTTCATAAGTGTTCAATAGACCAGGAATGGCACCAGCGAAATTGTTTAGCGCAGATTTGGATTGAACAGGATCATTTTGTACCAGCGATAATCGTTTTAGCGATACTACCATTATTGTTCTGAAGGCAGGGTCATTGACAATATTTAATGTGGTATTTTTTGCTTTCTCCGGGTCTCCGATTCTGCCCAGAAATGATTCAACTATGCTAACATCTACTTCAATTATGCTGTGCGGAACCTGGCCATGTGCATGGTCGTGCATTTCATGAATAGCCTTTGCATCAGGCGCTTCAATCAGACAGAATGCAGTTTTTCTTTTTTCATCAAACCAATAAGTTAATCCTCTGCAACCGAACTGGTCCTGTATTCCTAAATCCGCCTGGTGTAACTGGGCTACATTTTCGGCTGTAACCGTTTCAGAAACATCATGCCTGTCCATATAAATTGGCATACAAATAAGTTATTTCAATCAGTGTCTCTCCCCGGACTTTGTTGCGGGTAGATCAAATTGCTCCAACTAAGCTATTGCTTTGCAAAGATATTATTCAATCTCCTTTCAGAGGACGCTGAAGAAAAAAGAGAATTTTCTTTTTAGGCTGGTATTATGTATTCTAAGGTTTACAAACTATCAAAAAAACTTTTAAGCAGCTTGTAAATAATTTTCGATAAAAGGCGTTTGTCGTTTAATTACAGCAAACATTCTGTATAAGATCTTGTTTCGAACTATGTTAATGGTGCTCATCTTTGGTTTACCATTTTGAGTTCGTTTTAGATAATATTCCCTTAACTCTTTATCATATTGAATGGCAGTTTTAGCAGATAAATCTAAAAGTGTTTTCATTTGTTTGTCTGCCAGGTGACTTACCCGGGTTCGACCTTTTATGCTTGTACCGGAAGTGTGTTCAAATGGCGCAGTTCCGCAAAAGCAGGCAAATTTTCTTGCATTGGTAAATCGTGTAAAATTTCTTGTTTTGATGATTATTGCTGTAGCCAGCACTTTGCCTACGCCTTTAATACTTTGAAGCAAGAAATAATTTTTTTGTAACGATGGATTGCTTTTAAAAATGTCATCGATCTGTGCTTCCAGTTTTGCAATTTCTTTTTCATAGCTTTTAATCAACCGTTGTTGAGATTGCAGAACCGGATCACTTTGTAATAAACCAATATTTCTATACTCTTTTACCGCATTCATTAAACCGACCTTTTGTTTTACCAGACGTCCCCTGGTTGCATACTGCAGCTGCAATCTTTGAAGTTCCTTGCTGTTTGGAAGCTCTGCAGAAAGTTTGTCTTTCTTTTCATAACCATATGCAGCAATCCTGCATGCATCAATTTTGTCTGATTTTCCTCTGACCAATCCCATAGAGTGTTTGATAGCAAGGGCACTCACCTTTGTAAAAAGGATTTGATGCCGGTGTAAAAATTCTTCAAAACGAAAGCTGTAAAGTCCAGTGTGCTCCATCACAATTATCAATTCAAAACGATTGATCCGTTGTTGACTGATCCATTTAAGCATTGATTTAAATCCTTGCAGGTTGTTTTCAATCTTTAAATAGGTTTCTTTTAAGTGACAAACCAAATCAATAGTTTTTTTGGAAAGGTCTGTTCCGATAATGTGCTGAACTTTTTGCATAGCTTTGTTTTTTAAGACTTATAAAAAAGGTTGCCGAGCCTAAGACCTTTATTTAGTCTCTAAGGACTTACTATTCTAATTGGGCCTAAGCAACCGTGGACAGAGGTGGGGACTGATACATAAAAAAGATCCATGATCTGGCCGTTGTTAAAGTTCACCCCACTTCTTTCCACAAAATATTTCAATTAATTTTTCTTGCTGCCATTCACTATGTCAAAGAGCTAATATTATCTAAAGGCCGTTGTTGGTGTTCAATAATCGGATTTCTTTTGGCTTGAGGTCGTTCACCAACAACACAATTATAGCACAGGTTCGGTTGTTGGTGTAAAGTTTTAATTTTGAAAAAGTTTTAGTTCAAACACCAACAATGGCGTAAATATTGGGACTAGACATTGTTAGCTTCAACATTTTTTCGCTATCATCATTTGTTCGGGCTGGACGAACATTGCTGAGCTTTAAATCGTATGATCAACTTTTATTTATAAATTTATCTTCTGTACGGCCGGACGTTTTTCAAAATCCGAACATCGCAAAAGCCCTGTTCGTTGGCAGAAATTTAAAATAACAATCATTATGAGATTAACAATCACAACCTTAATTCTATTGATTTATTCATTGACTTATGGACAAACTTACACATCAATTGTTTCAGAAGCCGATGCTTATTACAACAACAAGGAATACAAAAAATCTGTTGAAAAATATATAGCCGCATTTAAAATTGAGCAGAAAAATGGTAATGACTTATATAATGCAGCTTGTTCAGCGTCTTTACTAGGAAAAAAGAAATTAGCTTTTGAATGGTTAAATCTTGCATTAAAAAATGGCTGGTCTAATATAAAACACTTAAAAACTGATACAGATTTGACTTCATTGCACAATA
>JBLMVP010000197.1:0-4699 GCA_050256755.1 Sphingobacteriales bacterium
GAATATAAAAACTATAAAGACAGCTAAGCCACCCTTTTGCCGTTAGGTATGGGCGGGTCTGCTCCTTTCTTTTATGGAAGTAAAAGAAAGGAAAACAACCATGCGGGCAACTCAGTAACGATAATAGATTCTAAGATGAATATTAATCCCGCAATTCTGTCACATTCTGTTTAACTATAATGCCACTCACTTTCAACAAAAATAGCTATTTTAGAACTAGACAAGGGCTAGGCAAAAGGCAGGCAAAGCCCACTCAAAGGCATGGATAATGTATGGATAGTGTATAGAGTGTATGGATAAAGTAACACCATGCCTCCTTGTCAGGCAAATTCGCGGAATTATCCCTGACTTTTTGAAATAAATTTGTTAGAAATAAGAACGATTCTGTAATGTAAGATCTAAGGCCCCTGTTCAGGGCAAATCAAAATAAAATACCGGAATTACAAACCAAGTACCTGTCTCAACTTCACATATCCTGTTCTGCTTACCGGTACTTTCGCTCCTGATTTTAAAACAGCAATATGATTGTCCTTTTCATAAGGATCGATCCTGGTTATTTGCTGAATGTTCAGAATATATGAACGATGACTTCGTACAAACTGCTCTTCATCCAAACTCTGTTCAAAATAAGTCATGGTTTTGTTTTTCAAAAAATAACCCTCCTGGGTATGAATTTTTACATAATCATCTGCTGCTTCTAAATACCATACATCGTGAGCGGGGATGATTTTTATTTTGTTTCCGTTTTTTACTACAATACGGTTGCTTTGGTTGGGAGATTGTGCAGCAGTATCTAATAACTCAGTTAAACTATTTTTTTCAGGTGGTTGTTGTTGCTGCCATTTTTGAATGGCTTTATCAAACCGTTCCTGGCTAAAAGGTTTTAATAAATAATCGGTGGCATGAGTATCAAAAGCTTTAATAGCATATTCATCAAATGCAGTGGTAAAAATAACTGATGGTTTTTCATCAATCAATTCCAGCATTTCAAACCCGTTAATCTTAGGCATTTGGATATCCAGGAAAATTAAATCAGGCTGATGTTGCTGAATAGCCTTCAAGCCTTCAAAACCATCGCTGCATTCCTGTACCAGTTCCAGCTCAGGATGTTTTTGTAAATATTCTTTTACAATCATTCTTGCCAGTGGCTCATCATCTATAATTATCACTTTACTCATGCCTGTGGAATTTTTACTGTTGTTATAAAAGTATTTTCAATTGCGCTTGTGCTGAGCAAATCATTTCTTCCAAACAAAAGATACAATCTTCTTTGCACAGAACTCAATCCAAAACCTGTTCCCTGTTTTGGTGAAGATGTTTCAGGATCAAAAGGATTTTCTACACTTATCTGTAAAATATTTTCAGCTGCAGCTGCTTTTAATGTAATAACCGTTTCACCAGTGGTATCATACAAACCAAATTTAATAGCGTTTTCTACCAATGGTTGTAATAACAATGCAGGAATTTTCATAGCACAGGAATTTTCATCGCTTTCTATAACAGTTGACAGCCGGTTACCGAAGCGGACTTTTTCAATATCTAAATAAAGCTGCAGGTACTGTAATTCTTCTTTCAGGCTTATCCATTGATGTTCTTCTTTTTTTAAAGTACCTCTCAAAAAATCAGATAATTGCTGAATCATTCTTCTTGCTTCTTCCGGTCTTGTGCCTACCAATGCGCTGATAGAATTTAAACTATTAAATAAAAAATGTGGCTGCAATTGCTGACGTAGTTTAAACAGCTCAGCTTCTTTCGTCATTTTTTCTGCTGCCATTCTTCTGTTCTCTGTTTCTTTCTGTTCCTGTTGAGTATACCATAATACGCTAATGAGTGTCATCAGCCCAATCAGTAAAAACCCAATAGCAATACGTATGGGCAATGAATTGGAGTAGAAATTGTTAAACTCTGCATCGCCTTTTAAAACGAGTAATAATATAGATCTGCTTACAAGCAGCCATAAAATGGTTAACACTACTCCTATGGCAATTAAATTACCGCTTCGGGGTAAGTAATAGCGTACAATAGTGCTTATCATTATGCTGGTAGCTATTAAAACAGTATTACTTACAAGGCTGTCGATAATAGACGGTTGCCAGGGAAGGCCGGTCCACCTCAACGCAAAAACATATTCAATCATTACTGCCAGGCAGATGAGGGAAAAAATCAGTTTGGTTCTGTATGATTTAAAAAATGGTTTGCGCACAATAAAACTATTAAAGCAATTGTAATAACCGGTGTATTTGTTTTTGCTGTATATGTGTTGCTTTTTGCTGCACAAAGTTTATATAACTGTCTGCATCTCCTGTTTCGCGAATCATTGAATACAACTCGGCTCCATCAATTAATTCCTGTAGTTTATATAATTCAGCTACGTTAATAAATTTCCATTGTACCAGCTGCTGGTTTACGTTAGTAAAACAATCTTCTTCTTTCAAACCTGTAGACTGAGCTTTTGTAAAAGCTTCTTCTTCGTCTGCTGCGGCGATTAAACGAAGTTGTTCATCAAACTGGGCAGTGTGTTCGCCATTACCACAAATAATGCGATAAACAAGCTTAGTTAAATACCAGTTCATATAGTTGGTTTTGATTGTAAAGAAAAAGGTTAGCGGATACCGGGATTAATAACTCTTTATTTCTACTCCACCGAACATAACGGTTCCATTCAGCACCAATACTTTATCGGGACTGACTACTGAAGGTTGGGAACGTTTATCATCCATACCTCCGAAGATGGCAGCAGGCTCAGTTCTCAGCTGCCAGTTGGAAGGAATCAATAAAGTACATCCGCCAAAGATGGCATTCAGTTCAATTACAGCGGTGCCTGTAAAATCAGCCTGTAATAAATTAATTTCGCCACCGCCAAATATGCAGCTGATCTTTCCTCCTTTAAAATTTTTTGAATACACTACTTTTTTAACACTGCCAAAAACAGCGGTAACATCTATGAAATCTTCTGTGCTGGAAGCCGCATCATTTACTGGTGAGGACGATGTACCGGGTGGATTTTCTGTATTAGGTTTGGGTTTTTTATTGTTCCGGTTGCCCCATTCGTCGCATTTTTTTTTTGGACGAATAATGATAAACATACCTATTGCAATAATGGCTACCGGCCAGAAATACCTTCTTTCAATCCAATCCGGGAAAATATCATTGGCTAAAAAATAACCACCAATCAGCATCATTACTAACCAGCCGGGCCCCCTGAACCCATGTTTAAAACCAATAAAAGCTCCCAGAACAACTAATAACATTGGCCAGGTAAATAACCAATCCGGTAAATCTAAAAAAGTGGCTTTGGCTAATGCTGCTACGCCTATTATAATAAGGAAAACACCGGTCCATATTCTGCCATTGCGGGTTTGATATCTTCTTGCACTCATATCCTCTTTCCAGTTTCTGTAATCAGTCATATCAAATAATTTTAATCAAAGCTAAGCGGTGATTATCAAATAGGCAATGATGAATTGGATTTTTGGGACAACTTGTCGGTGAATGGGGGATAATAGCCGGTAAAAAAAGAAGCTGCCTCTTTTGGAGACAGCTTCAGGTATTTTTGATGAGTTGCTTCGATTAAAAAATATATCTCAAACCAAACTGTAACTGCCAGCGGCTAATGATATCAGGACTGGAAGTGAAGGTTGATTTGGTAGATGGGTCAAAATAATAAGATGGATTGTTGTTATTATATGATACAGAAATCGGTTGGTAATAACCGGAAGTGGTAGCATATTTATATACGCCCCATTTGCTGCTGATTAAATTGCCAATGTTTACAAAATCAAGACTGAACTGGATAGTTTGTTTTTTATTGCCATTCTTAAAGTTGAAATCCTGTAAAATCCTTAGATCAACCTGGCTAAACCAGGGATTTTCACCGGCATATTTTTCAGTATACTGCCCACGACGACCGCTCAGGTATTTGTCTTGTGCAATGAATGCTTTATAAGCCGCTTTTTGTGTGGCTGCTGACTGAAGAGTACCATTCACGTCTGGCAATGGAGAAAATGTCATAGCATCTATTTCTGCATCCGTTGGAACGTATAACAAGTCGTTTGTAAGAGTACCATCATTATTAATGTCATTACCGTAAACATACGCAAAGCGGTTGCCACTTGTCCATGATCCAAACAAGGAAACGGTAGTAGCATATTTTTTATCAGTGCCATACTCAAATTTCTTTGTAGCTGCTGCTATAAAACGGTGTTTGTTCCCGTATAATGAATTGGATTCGATGGCCTGGTTGGCATTATTTAAAATAGGATTGCGGTCAAAGGCATCACTGGAAATTTCTGCAGAAACAGAGCTGGCATCTTTAGCAATTAAAAAGTTATAACCTGCCATTACATACCAGCCATTTTTAAAATTCTGTTGTGCCTGTAAAGACCAGTTAAACTGGTAGCCAACATTTGTATTGGTGAACACATAAGTATTGTTGGCACCTTTATCACTGGCCTGATATACTTTTCTTTTATCACCATTTCCGCTGTTGAGTGTGCCGGTAGGAGTTCCCAATGCATAGTTGCGAACCATCATGGCGTTTACATCTTTGGTGTAGGCGATATCTGTAGTGATGACTGTTCCTGATTTTAATTTAAAATCGGCCCCGATATTAGATCTCCAAACCTGTGGCCATTTAAAGTTTTTGTCTGTTACGCAATAGAAGAAGCTAAATGGATTGCCTACCTGGTTGCCTATCCAT
>JBLMVP010000198.1:0-6819 GCA_050256755.1 Sphingobacteriales bacterium
TAAATGGCAGGGTGTACATTTTTCACTAATTACCGCCATAACGTTTGCTTCATAAGTTAAAGGGGCTGCTTTTACTGCTTTCCCGGAGGAACTGCAATATGAAAAGAAGAGTACTGCAAAAAACAACAGTGCTGAAATAATAAATTTTCTCATGGTAATTGCTGACTGGTTTTATTACTAAATTTTATAAATAATACTGATGCAATAATAATATTTTACATGAGCGGTAGCTTCAGGCTAAAGCTATTATCTTTATATAAAATAAAGAAATGGAATTGACAAAATTATTTGAACAGGCTGCAGCTGATAGCAAGACCTTAACAGAAAAGCCATCAACTGAAACACTTCTTCAACTTTATTCTTTATACAAGCAGTCAACTGAAGGAGATATTAATATTGAACCCCCTTCAAATCCATTTGATTTTGTAAATAAAGCCAAATACGAGGCATGGGCCGAATTAAAGGGCAAAAGCAAAGAAACAGCTATGCAGGGTTATATTGATTTGGTAAAAAAACTGAAAGGCTAAAAATATTTTCAAATTCGTTTAACTAAGCTTTCAGGTCGAGTACTTTCTGGTATATTATATCAAATTGCTTCCCAACAATTTTATAATTAAATTTAACGATTGCTTCTTCAGCTATTTTCGCCCTGTTGAAGATTTTATGATTTTCCATTATATTATTCATTGCCAGATATAACTCATTCTCATTATCCTCTTCCACCAGCATACCATTAGAAGAATTTATTACTTCAGGTATACCGCCAACCCCTGTGGCAATCACGGGTAACCCGCTGCACAATGCTTCCAAAACAACACATGGTAAATTTTCATACCGGCTGAATAAAACAAAAACGGAAGCCTTTTTCATTTCTTCAGCTACTTCCATATAACTAATTTCTCCTTTCAAAAAAATAACTTTATTTAGTAATCCGCTTTCAGCACAGGAATCTTCAAAAGTTTGTGTATGGGGCCCAACAAAATAAAATTCAAAATCATCCCTTTGCTTTGCCAGTTTTATTACTGCATTAAGAATCCCTTCAGGATTCTTTTGAGAGCTTTTCATTGCAGACACATGAAGAAACCTGAATTTAACTAAATCAGGCGCTTGATTATAGTTAAACCTGTCTACGTCCACCACATTTGGAATCACTTCACATTCTTTTTTTATCACATAATGATTGATTCTTTCGCCCAGGTCTTTACTGACAGGAAGTAAAATCCTGCTTTTTCTAATAACCCGCTTTGCGAAGTATTTAAAAAGGAAATTTCTTTGCAGATATGAATCTGGTGCCATATTATTATATATAGCCCAGTGCTCAGTTACAACAAAAGGTACAGCGAATTTCTTTAGTGCCCACAATGCTGATAATCCTGCTTTTAAAGGAACATGCACATGAATTAGATCTGGCTTACCATATTGTTTGATGTAAAGGTTTATAGCTAGTTTATTATATTTTAAATAATAATAATTACTTTCCAGTTTATGCAAAAAACCTTTGTTACACCTTGTTTTAAAATATATAATTGTTTCTTTTAAATTCCCCTGCTGCTGTTCTTCCACTTTATATGATGATTTCAATTTTCCTGATGGATCTTCTATAACATGAATGACATGTATTTGATTATACAAGGCAGAAGCTCTTGCATGTCGCTGGATAAAATCGCCATCAAAAGGAGTTATTTGATTGGGGTACCAACTGGCAAGCCATAAAACCTTCATATTATTTTTTTACGAGTATTTTTTTCAGTAAATAAAGTACCTGATCTTTATCCTTACGGTTCAAAATAAACATCTCTGATAAATTATTTGATGACTCTTTTAAATATTTACGAATATAATAGAATCCGGATACTCCATATCCAATACTGCTGGCAATGGCGGCTCCACTAACTCCAAGGGAAGGTATGAGCAAAACATCAAGGGTCAATATAATAATGAGACATAACCCCGAACCAACCAGGTTTACTTTAAGTTGATTTTTCCCTGCGAAATATGCTGCAAGAATTGTTGTGTTACAAAATAAAATAATACCGGGTAATAACCAGCGAAAGGGCATTATTCCGTCTGCATATTCTTCACCAAAAAAAAATGGCAAAAACCATGTGATAAAGAAAAAGGCAATCAATCCTGATATCAGGTTTATGGTATTCATAAACCTTAATATGGATACTATCCTTTCCTGTCCGAATTCTTTACGTTGAGCTGCTGTGCCTGGAAAAAGTACGCCGGCAAACAAAATCGGCAAAATCCAAAATAACTGTACCAGTTTTACAGATACTGAATATACGCCAAGTTCTTTCTCACCCTTATAGTAATCTAATATCCAGTAATCAATGCGATAGGCCAAAAACTGAATGAAATTTGTTACCACAGTAATAAGGGAATAAGAAAAAAATAATTGCCATTCAATAACCGAAAGTTTCAGAGGATAAATGGGTTGGTTTGTATTAAGGTGAAACGAAACAATAAGGAAGACTGACTGCAACAGGGCAATAACAGCGTAGGTGTATAGATAAATTTGAAAAGAATAATTATTTGAGAAAAAATAAATAATAGCAAAGACCGCCATACAGGTAAGATTTCCAAAAAAAATAATTTTATTGACCAGCGAATACAAATGGTGACCATAGAACATGGCGTTGTATTTATCTGTTAGCGAAATACTCAAAAAAATAAATATTACCGGCCATAGGTTTTGAAGTCCAAACCAATTTTGGTGATAAGTGGATTTGTAGATTATTCCGATTAAAAATAAAATTAGCAGCTGACCCAGTACAATGGTGAATGCAAAAGAAACGAGTTTGGTTGTGTTAAATTTTCCTGCGGCACCGTGATAAGTTATTCCTGCTTCAGCGCCAAAACCTGATACGAGATTATAAATAGTGACGTTAACAATTATAAGAGTAAATAACCCATAGCCTGCAGAACCCATCAATCTGGATAAGAGGATGGTTAATATAAAAGTTGCTGCAATATTTAAAATGCGGTAAACTGTGTTGGCAGCCAAAATATTACCTAACCCCATTAATCTGTAATTAATTGATGTATTTAATCAAAAATACAATTTGAAATGCTTTTTAAACAATATATCCGGAATATTGCCAGTCAAACAAAATTCAGCATTGCTCAGAAACTATAATTATTGTTTTTCCGGTTTGGCAAATTCTTAATTTTACCAAATAGCATTAGTAAAAAGAATAAATATCAGATGCAAACAAGTATTGGCATAGATATAAAGTACGCAAAAGAACTGCTTGAACAAGGTGAACTGGTAGCAATTCCTACAGAAACGGTTTATGGTTTGGCAGGCAATGCTTTAAATGAAGATGCAGTTATTAAAATTTATACTGCAAAAAACCGGCCCCAGTTTAATCCACTGATTATTCATGTTGCCAATTTCAGCGAAGCTGATAAATATGTGAGAGAAATTCCGTCTAAAATAAAATTGCTCGCCGAAAATTTCGTACCGGGTCCTTTAACTTTTTTACTTACTAAAAAAGAAATTATTCCGGATATTGTTACAGCAGGCAGCAATAAAGTAGCTGTAAGAATTCCTAATCACCCTTTAACAATTGAATTATTATCACAATTAAACTTTCCTTTAGCTGCACCCAGCGCTAACCCTTTCGGTTATGTAAGTCCCACCAATGCGCAACATGTTTATGATGGGTTAAATGGGAAAATACCTTATATACTTGACGGAGGAGAATGTACAGTAGGACTTGAGTCCACCATTATTGGATTAAATGATTATGGGAAAATAATCATTCATCGTGTGGGTGGAGTTAGCATTGAGGATATAGAAAAAATAACGGGTGAAAAAGTAGTTTTTCAATCAAATGAAATGGATATACCCGACACTCCCGGTCAGTTAAAAAGTCATTACGCTACACATACACCTTTGTATTTAGGCAATATTGGTGAGATGATTAAGAAATACAAAGGGAAGAAAATTGCTGTTATAAGTTTTTCAAAAAATTATGATGATGTTGATTTGAAAAATCAGTTTATACTGTCTCCTTCAGGAAATTTAGAAGAAGCTGCTAAAAATCTTTTCAAAGCACTTAGAAAAACAGATGAATTGGATGTTGAAATTATTCTTGCTGAGTTATTGCCTGGTAAAGGTTTGGGGAGAGCTGTAAATGACAGGTTACACAGGGCACAGCATATTTATAAATAACTTTCTTATTACATTGCGTGTAACTGGATAAAATCGTTACGATTAATATAATAAATGTAAAGAAGGTATCCAATTGGGAAAAAACTTAACAGTTGAAGTATAATATTCCCGGTAAAAAGTCCCAAAACAAAAAATATAAACAGAAAAAAGGTACCATAAAATAACTGCACATTGCTAACAGCGCAATCAACGTGCAGATAATAGGTATGAATATGATGATATACCAATTCCAGCGGTTTTGAAATATGAAAACCATCTGTAACTACTATATGTGCATTGTTCTTTGGTAAATGGATGACTGTTTCTTTTCCTTCTTCTACGGGGTAAATCTGCTTTCCTTCAACAATAACTTTTATTTTCGCAAAGCGAAGCAAAATGTGTTTACGGCGTTTTAAAATGACTGTATACAAAAGTTTATTTTAATGCCCTGATAATTGCTGCAAATTCGGCCGCAATCAAAGATGCCCCGCCAACCAAACCACCATCAACATCAGCCATACCAAAAATTTCTACCGCGTTGGCTGCCTTTACGCTTCCGCCATACAGAATAGAAATTTCATTAGCTACATTATTACCATATTTTGCCGCTAATACAGAACGTAAAAAGGCATGCATTTCTTGTGCCTGTTGAGAACTTGCTGTTTTACCGGTACCAATAGCCCATATCGGTTCATAAGCAATTACAATTTGCTTTAATTGATCTTCTGTAAGATGAAACAAGCTTTCCTGCAATTGAATGTCAACGTATTTGTTCTGAGTTTCTGCTTCACGTATTGCCAGTGGTTCACCACAACAAAAAATGGGTTTCAACCCATATTCAAGAGCCAGGTTAACCTTTTCAGCCAGTACCTGGCTGGATTCTTTAAAATATTCTCTTCTTTCGGAATGGCCAATAATAACATATTGTATGCCCATTGAAAAAAGCATCTCAGCAGAAGTTTCACCGGTATAGGCACCTGATTTCTTATTACTGCAATTCTGTGCGGCAACATAAAATCCATCTTTATCTTTTGTTTTATCAAAGGCCATAGCCAAATATGGAAAAGGAACACCAAAAACCACTTCATGATTTTCTTTCAAATTATATTGATTGGCTAAAAGTTCATCAGCCAATTTTTCTCCCTGCTGATAAGTAAGATTCATCTTCCAGTTTGCTGCCGCAATTTGTTTACGCATGTAATTAATTTATTGTTGCTCAAAGATATGCTTCAAAACATTTTTATCATTGTTTGAAAGCGATTGATTTTTCAATTGTTTCCAGTTATGAATATCAGCAAAGGCTTTTTCCAGTTCGTAACGTTTTGTATTAGTTGCTCCCCACGAAAAATCAGGAATATATTTTGGAAGCAGCCCATCACCAAAAATATTAGAACAAACACCCGTTATTGTTCCGGTATTAAATGAGGTATTTATGGCACTACGGCTGTAATCACCCATTATCAAACCACATTTAATTCCTACTGGCAAATATTCATTGGCAGCGTTATTCCATACATTTACTACCCCGGCTGTATTTTTTAAATTAGAATTAGAAGTGCCTGCTCCCAGGTTACACCACTCTCCTATTACAGAATCCCCAAGGTATCCATCGTGTGCCTTGTTACTGTATCCAAATAAAACACTGTTTTTAATTTCGCCTCCGGCCACGCAGCAGGGTCCCAATGTAGTAGCACCGTAAATTTTTGCACCCATTTTTAAAACACTTCCATCCAGCATGGTAAAAGGGCCACGTATCATGCAGCCTTCCATAACTTCACAGTTTTTGCCAATATAAATTGGGCCTGTACTTCCATTAAGAGTTGAGTATTCTATTTTAGCTCCTTCTTCAATAAAAATATTTCCAGGAGAAATTAATTTATTGGATAATGAAATGGAGGCAGAGGCTCTTCCCTTAGTGATAACCGAAAAGTCCAGCCTGATAGCAGTATCGTTCCATTGAAAAATTTGCCAGGGATATTTTAAAATAGTTACAGGTTCTGATAAAGATTTTATTAAAGAGAATTTTTTCTTGTTGATAGTATCTATTGACCAGTCATCGTATTTATCTGTTCGTGCTGCCAAAACTATTTCATCCTGAATAATGGCTTCTTCGATCTGAAGTGAATTGATTTTTATCAAAAATTCATCTGTTGGGATTAATGCGGAATTAATCAGTAAAACCTGATTTAGAGCCGGGGCCGGGAATTTATGCTGTAAATATTTTTCGGTAACAGTATAACTTTTCTGATTAAAATAGTTTTCCCAAAATTCTCTTATGGTGAAAATTCCAATGCGGATATCAGCAATGGGTCTTGTTTGAGTGAAAGGATAAAGGAGGTTCCGATCTGCTGTATCGAATAAAGCTATATTCATCCTGTAAATCTAAAATAATCTGCCTACCTAAAATAAAAATCCCCCCGAAGATTCGGGGGGCATAAAAAGTATAGCCATGAAAAAACAATAACTAATTTAAAGTTACTTTTTCTTTTCGTATTTCTTCTTGAATTTATCAATACGGCCTGCTGTATCAACTAATACTTTCTGACCTGTAAAGAATGGATGTGAGGTACTGGAAATCTCTAATTTTATTAAGGGATATTCATTGCCATCTTCCCATTTTACTGTTTCTTTTGAAGGAGCAGTAGAACGGCTAAGGA
>JBLMVP010000199.1:0-13735 GCA_050256755.1 Sphingobacteriales bacterium
TGCCCGTGAAACATCAGAAAATACATTGGGTGGTTTTACAGGAGGTTTTTTCTTACATGTTCCTTTAAGTAAACAATTAACTTTTCGCCCGGAATTATATTATACCCGTAAGGGAACAAAAGAAAAAACTTTTTTTGCCGGCACTCCTTATATTTCAAAAATTAGGTTAGATTATTTTGAATTACCGCTTAATCTTTTATACACTCACACAAACGCTAAAGGTTCTTTTTATATTGGAGGCGGCCCCTTTATTGCTCTGCTTTCAACACCACAGTATGGATTTTATTCAACCAGTTACAAAAGCACAGATGGTGGTATCAACCTGCTCACTTCTTTTGAAATACCCATTGGGTTCTCTTTCAATATAAATTACAGCTATAGCCTGGCAAATATTTCAGACAACTCTACAACTATTAAAACATGGAAAAACAGAAGCCTGGGAATAAATATCGGCTACCGCTTTTAATCATTAGTAACAGAAGATTTCACTATTCATATTTTTTCACTTTAAAATTTTTATATGAAGCCTTTAACCAGACCATTTTCGAAAATAAATTACATTTTATTAATTACAGTATGTATCATTATTTTCAGCTGTAACAGTTATTACAAAGCTTCCGTAGCAAATAAAAAGCCCGAGACCATTGACAGTCTACAGCTGAATAACCGGTATTTTGTTTTACGTTCCGGTGAATCTTCTTTTTATATGAAAGGGGTGAAGTTAAGCAGCGACAAGCAAACACTTCAATGTATCCTCGATAGTTTACCCCCGGAACATCAGTTACACCTTTCTAAAGGAATAAGAGGAAATATGCGGTATAAAAATACACCGGCACAATTGCCTGTTTTAAATGAAGTGCATTTATATATAGCCCAGGATAATTTAATTAAAGCCGGTGATTATACTTTAACCCTTGACAAAGTACAAAAGATTGAAGTACTTGAAAAAGACAGGAAACGAACCACCAACAGTTATGTTATAGGCGCTCTTGGATATACCCTCGGAGCATTTGCCGTAGTTGGAATTATTATCGCCGCTACTAAAAGTTCCTGTCCGTTTGTTAGCGCCTATAACGGAACTGATTTTAATGTGCAGGGCGAAATATACGGAGGAGCTATTTACCCCCAGTTAGTACGTCATGATTATCTTTCTTTAAAAATGGCGCCGGCTGCCAATGGAGATTTGCAGATAAAAATCAGCAATGAGTTAAAAGAAAAACAATACACAGACATTGCTGAATTATTAGTGATAACGCATGCTAAAGGAACAAAAGTATTAAGTGATGAATCAGGAAACCTGTATACGGTATCAAAACCACAAACGGCTTTTTCGGCAACATTAGGTAACAAAGATGTTCGTTCTGCATTAAATGAAGCCGGCGATAATAAGCTTTTATATTTTGATGACAGCAGTACAACCAATGCAGGAAATGAATTAATACTTGGCTTTAATAAATCCTTGCAACAAAACAAAGCCAGGTTAATTTTATCATTGAAAAATTCTTACTGGCTTGATTTTCTTTACGGAGATATGATAAAAGGTTTTGGAAGTTATTATCCCACATTTATTAAACAGCAAAAGAAAAAACCAATTGATGCTTTAAAGAAATGGAGCCGGGATCAGCAAATACCGCTGGAAATTTCTGTTGAAACAGCTTCAGGATGGAAAAAAATTACAGAACTCACTACTATTGGCCCGGTAACAACAAGGGAAGTTGTAGTGCAGGTTGATCTGTCAGGAACGGAGGGCAACATCACTAAAATAAAACTCAGCAGCGGATTCATGTTTTGGGAGATTGATTATGCCGCTATTGATTATTCAAACGAAAACAATTTTACTGTTCAAAAAATAAACCCGTACAAGGCAACGGATGAAACGGGAAAAGATGTTCTTTCCGCATTTGAAAAAGAAGATGGAGTATTTCTTGAGCAACCCCTCCCGGGTACTGTTGCAACACTTAATTATAAGTGGAACAAACCTGCTGATGATAAGCAAACACAATCATTCATTTTACATACAAAAGGCTATTACGAACATGTGAGAGAATTTACCGGCAAACCCAATGTAAAATTCCTTAAACAGTTTACACAACCCAATGCTTTTGCAGTATACGGAAAGGGAATGTACAGGAAGCTGAAGAATGCTAATCTTCAATCGATGGCAAAAAATTAATTAATAACTATTAAAAATTATTATATGCAATCTGCTGTTGCCTTTATACCGGTAAATAAAATAAATCGACCAACGGTTATAGTACAAGGAAAAAAATGGGTAAAAGATCCAAGTATACCCGGGTGGATTGAAAAAAGAATTATATGGATGCTTATTCATTTACGGATTTTTTATATTGCCTGCATTACCATTAAATCGCCCCGTAAAATTTTAAAAACTTATAAAATAATGCTGAAATTAAAATCAGATTTCTGGGGCGGAGAGCTGAAAAAAATTTATAAAGTAGGCGGTAAATATTATTTTAATCAATATGCTCCGGGATGGCCATCTAAAATCTATGACGAAAATTTAAAAAGTGAAATCAGGAGATATGCTTTTCCTTTAACGCATACAGAAAAACTAAAGTTTATTTTTTTAGCCATTACCCGCAAATGTCCTATGCGTTGCGAGCATTGTTTTGAGTGGGATAATCTTAATCAGAAAGAATCATTTACAAAAGATGATTTGTACACTACCATTGATATGTATCAGAAAAAAGGGGTATTGCAATTTCATTTCAGTGGTGGTGAACCAATGGTTCGTTTTAAAGATTTGGTTGACTTAATTCAGTTTGCTTCCAAAAAAAGTGAATGCTGGGTACTCACCTCTGGTTTTAATGTTACCAGGGAAAATGCTATAAAATTAAGACAGGCAGGTTGCAAAGGAATGGTGGTAAGTATTGACCATTATATTCCGGAACTGCACAATATGTTTCGCGGAAATAAAATTGCATTTGAAGGAGCTGTTAATGCAGTGAAATATGCTAAAGAAGCCGGTTTGGTTACTTCTTTAAGTGTATGTGCCACAAAAGTATTTATTGACGGAGGACATGTTATGCCTTATATAGAATTTGCCCGCAGCCTTGGTGTACAGTTTGTACAAATGCTGGAGCCCAGAAGCATTGGTCATTACGAAGGGAAAGATGTTTTGCTGGAAGAAAAGCATATTTCGTTTCTTGAAGAAATATTTACAACCATTAATCATAATCCAACTTATAAATATTATCCAACCTTATTGTATCATGGTTATCATCAAAGACGGGTAGGTTGTTTTTCAGGCAGCAGAAGTGTATATATTGATTCGGCCGGGGATGTACATGCCTGTCCTTTCTGCCATACAAAATCGTATAATATTATTGAGTGGGTAAGGTCGGGCAAAGCAGATTTACCACAAAAAGAAAATGCCTGTTTATTGTTTAATAAGATTGCTTAAGAAGTCAACCGGAGACAGGCTAAAATCCTTTGCCTGTCTCCCTTCCATCAGTTACCTTTGCGGCTCAAATTGATATTAACAAGAACTACGAATGAGCCCACAACATTTATCAGAACAGGAAATTATACGCAGGGAAAAATTAGCCGAATTAATCATCATGGGAATTGAACCTTTCCCTGCTCCATTGTACCCGGTAACTCATCATGCAACCGAAATAAAACAGCAATATAAAGGAGAAGAAAACAAAGCAGATTTTGCTGATGTGTGTATTGCAGGCCGCGTCATGAGCATCCGTGACATGGGTAAAGCCTGTTTTGCAGTAATACAGGATAGCAGCGGGCGCATACAATTATATATAAAGCGGGACGATTTATGTCCCGGTGAGGATAAAACGATGTATGATATCGTTTGGAAAAAATTATTGGATATTGGAGATATTATCGGAGTAAAAGGTTATGTATTCACTACAAAAACGGGGGAAACATCTGTTCATGTTTCTGAAATTAATTTGCTCGCCAAATCATTAAAACCACTACCGGTAGTTAAAGAAGCAGAAGGACAAACTTTTGATGCGGTAACGGATATGGAATTTAAATACCGCCAGCGATATGCAGATTTAATTATCAACCCGCAGGTAAAGGAAGTGTTTGTAAAAAGAACCACGATGATTAATACCATTCGTGAATTCTTAAATCAACGTGGTGCTCTGGAAGTAGATACACCTGTGTTACAGGCAATACCCGGTGGAGCTGCTGCCCGTCCGTTTACAACACATCATAATGCATTGGATGTTCCTTTTTATTTGCGCATTGCAAACGAATTATATTTAAAGCGTTTGATTGTAGGCGGGTTTGACTGGGTATATGAATTCAGCCGAAACTTCCGTAATGAAGGAATGGACCGTACACATAACCCTGAGTTCACCATACTGGAATGGTACACGGCGTACAAAGATTATTTCTGGATGATGGAAACCACTGAGCAGTTACTCGAAAAAATTGCGCTGGATTTACACGGAACAACCGAAGTAACTGTTGGCGATAAAACCTTAAGTTTTAAAGCGCCGTTTAAGCGCATAACTATTTTTGATGCTATTAAAGAACATACCGGTATTGATGTAAGTCATATGAACGAAGTGCAGCTTAGAGAAGTTTGCAAACAACTCAATATTCATACAGAAGCAAGCATGGGTAAAGGAAAACTCATTGATGAAATTTTCAGTGAAAAATGCGAAAGTTCTTATGTGCAGCCAACATTTATTATTGATTATCCAAAAGAAATGAGTCCGCTAACCAAGAAACACCGTGACACAGACGGTCTTGTAGAAAGATTTGAATTGATGATTAACGGAAAAGAAGTTGCCAATGCTTACAGTGAATTAAATGATCCCATTGACCAGCGGGAACGTTTTGAAGAACAGGTAAAGCTGATGGAACGCGGTGATGATGAAGCAATGTTTATTGATTATGATTTTCTCCGTGCGTTGGAATACGGTATGCCGCCGACATCTGGGATTGGAATTGGTATTGACAGGTTATGTATGCTTATGACTAATCAACCTTCTATACAGGATGTATTATTATTCCCGCAAATGAGACCAGAGAAATGGGATAACGAAGATACAACTGAAGAATAAATATATTTCTCATAATTAAAAAGGTGTTGAGATATTCAACACCTTTTTAATTTTTATTAGTCCCTATAATTTAATGCAGGTTTTCGGTCGCCCAGCAAAGCCTTGTATTTATAATCACCCACATCTTTTTTAAATTCTTCTTTTGCCTTTTCAATGATTGAAGGAGTAGTAAACAAATCAATCGCTGTTAATGTCATTGTTTTGGCCGCTACTATTAATCCTTTGGTTCCAATTTCTGTTCCACCACAAGCGACTGCCTGCCAGCTATGTGCAGGTGTACCCGGCACCCATGTTGCTGCACGAAGACCTACCGTTGGTACCGTATAACTAACATCACCAACATCTGTTGAACCACCACCCGCATCTTCTTCTGTTTTCAATGGCTTAACTGCAGCAGCCGATTCAATTGCCGGTGGTTTGGAAACAAAACTTGTTTGTAATTTTTTTGCAAATTCAATCTCTCCAGGAGTATAAGTTACACCACCAACATTATCAAAATTCTTTTGCATCACTTCGCCCAATGTCCTGTTCAGTAATAAATCATGTGTGCCGCCAATAACTTCATAATCCATTTTGGTTCCTGTTCCCAATGCAGCGCCTTCAGCAGCTTTTACCACCCGGTCAAATATCGATACCACATCTTCTCTTTTGGGATGACGAACATAGTAATATACTTCGGCAAAATCAGGAACTACATTCGGAGCCTTGCCGCCGTTAGTAATTACATAATGTATTCTTGTTTCCTGGGGAATATGTTCCCGCATCATATTTACCATATTATCCATTGCTTCTACCGCATCTAAAGCTGAACGTCCTTTTTCTGGTGAAGCAGCAGCATGCGCTGATATTCCGTAAAAACGGAACTTGGCAGATTTATTAGCTAATGCACTCATCATCGTTACGCGATTTTCCGCTCCGGGATGCCAGTGAATCACAGCATCTACCCCATCAAATCAACCAGCCCTTACCATATATACTTTACCACTTCCGCCTTCTTCAGCAGGGCAACCATATACTTTAATAGTGCCGCTTATCTTTTTTGATTCAATTAATTTTTTCAATTCAATTCCCGCAGCAATAGTTGCTGTTCCAAATAAATGATGACCGCACCCATGGCCCGCACCTTTCCCTTCAATAGATTTTTTTTCAGGTGTTGCTTCCTGTGCCAATCCCGGTAAAGCATCAAACTCTGCCAGTATTCCTACCACAGGACTACCGCTTCCGTAAGTAGCAACAAATGCTGTAGGAATATCAGCTACCCCTGCCTTTACATCAAAACCATTATCGCTTAAAGTTTTTTGTAATAAGGCTGAACTCTTTACTTCTTTATATCCTACTTCTGCATAGTCCCATATTTGAAGAGCAATATTTTTATACTCAGCATACTTTGATTGAATATCTGCCTTTGCCTGTTCTTTAATACCATCAGCGGGGCTTTTTGCATTCTTTTTTTGTGCATTTACTGTTTCACCCAATAAAAAAAATAATATTAAAACAACTATAGCCATTATTAATTTTCTCATACTATAAATATTAGTTCCACAATTTACTGTTTTTACAAAAGCAACCGCCAATCCTGCAGACTAACTAAAACTCTTATTTATTTCTTACATTTATCCTTCTTTCAAAAAAATTACTGACATGAAATTATTCCGACTGCTATTACCAATGCTTGCTGTTTCGTTTTTCGTTTTACTTACATCAGCACAAACTCCGCCTTCCAATCAGCGACCCTCAAAGGGTGCCGATAGAGTGACTGCCTTTAAAAAACAATCAACTCTAATCCAGGCATCGCCATATAAAAAATTACAATGGCGTAATGTAGGGCCTGATAATATCAGCGGTCGTTGTACAGATGTATGGAGTTTACCGGGTAACCCCAATATTATGTATGCCTGTTTTGCAACCGGTGGTTTATGGAAAACAGAAGATGCCGGTAAAACATGGCAATCTCTGTTTGATAAATATGGAACACTATCTGTTGGTAATATGGCTGTTTCAGCATCCAATAATAATATTTTATATGCTGGAACCGGTGAGGCTAATATATTCCGTGCTTCTTTGCCGGGTATAGGAATGTTTAAATCAACCGATGCCGGTAAAACATGGCAGCATATTGGCCTGGAAAATACTTCCACTATTGCAAGAGTGGTTATTCATCCAACTAACCCCAATATTGTTTATGTAGCGGCAGGTGGTAACGAATGGAGTTATAATCCTGATCGTGGAGTATATCAAACAACTGATGGTGGTAAAACATGGAAAAAGATTTTGTACAAAGATGATAAAACAGGTTGTATTGATTTAAGAATGGATCCATCAGATCCAAACATTTTATATGCATCTATGTGGAACAGAATTAGAAAAAGATGGAGCGACCCTGTACCGGAAGAAGGAGATTATATCTGTAAAACAACTGATGGAGGTAAAACATGGAAACCTTTAACCAACGGCTTGCCGGATACAAAAAGAACAGGAAGGGTTGGGTTGGCTATTGCACAAAGCAATCCCAATGTAGTATATGCTTTTGTTGATAATCATGAATCAAAAAGAGAAGTAAAGCCTGGAGAGTTGGATCCTTACGGAAGGCCAAGAGATTTTGTGGCTAAGGGAGTAGAAGTTTATCGCAGTAACGATAAAGGAGAAAGTTGGACTAGGATGAGTGAGAACGATGATTTCATGGAAAGGATTTGTGGTACCTATGGTTGGGTATTTGGACAGATAAGGGTAAACCCGCTCAATGAAAACACTATTTACATTATGGGTGTACCAATGGGTAAATCAACAGATGGAGGTAAAACCTGGAAATCATTCCGCCCCGAAAAGAATAGTGGCAGCGACAGAATTCATGGTGATAACCACGCCATGTGGATTGATCCGTTAGATACCAACAGGATTATTAACGGCAATGATGGAGGTGTGATAATTACTTACGATGGGGGAGTGAAATGGAAAAACTTTTTTAAAGAAATCCCTACCACACAGTTTTACAATATTACGTATGATAATAATACCCCGTATAATATTATCGGTTCCGTACAGGATGAAGGTTCTTTTATGGCCAGTATAAAAAATATGTATGGAACAAAAGACACTACTATTAAACAATGGCGGGATGCGCCTGGTGGCGAAGGAGTAATACACGCAGTAGATCCTGTTGATGGAAATATTGTTTATACTTCTTCATTCTACGGAAGACTGATTAAAGCAAATCTTTCAGATCCTGATTCTACATGGTTCAGGGATATAGCGCCCAAAAAAGCAGACGATGAGGAAACACATCGTGGAGAATGGCTGGCGTATACGATGATTTCTCCATTTGATCGCTTTACTGTATATCATAGTTACCAGTATTTATTCCGTTCAAATGACAGTGGTGCCAACTGGACACGCATCAGCCCCGATCTTTCTTATAATGATAAAAACAAAATGGGCAAAACACCTTATGCCATCAATCACCAATGTATAACGGCTGTTGACGAATCACCATTAGCGAGTGGTTTATTGTATGCCGGAACAGATGATGGTCGTGTTTGGCGTTCGCCTAAAGAAGGAGAAGACTGGATTGAAATTACCAAAGGGCTTCCCAAAAATGCACATACTTCAAGATTGGTTGCTTCACAGTTCAAAGAATCACGGGTGTATGTTACATTAAGTGACAGAAGAGAGGATAATAGTACGCCTTATATTTTTGTAAGTGAAGACAATGGCAAAACCTGGAAAAGTATTGCTTCCAATCTTCCGCCATCACCGGTTAACGTGGTGAGGGAAGATCCTAAAAATAAAAATGTATTATACTGTGGTACAGATATGGGTATTTACATTAGTAAAAACCGTGGGGCAACCTGGCAATCATTACAGAGTAATTTGCCATTAACTGTTTCGGTACAGGATTTATTCGTTCATCCAAGAGATAATAATTTAGTGATTGCCACTTATGGCAGGGGTATATGGGTGATAGACGATATAACTTCATTACAGAAATAATAAGTTCTACTTAGCATAAACAGCCATTCCATATAAACGGGATGGCTGTTTTGTTTTCCACAGACCTTAATAATGTTACAACAATATTTTTAAGAAAGATTTTTATATTTAGGTAAACTAAAACCAACTGTCTATGTCACTAACAAAAATTGCTACTATTGTTTTTGCCTTAACGATCGCCACATTTGGCGTAACACATCTTCGTGCGGGAGAAGGAATGGCCGGGCTTGTTCCTTCCTGGTTACCTGGAGGTGGTACCTGGGTTTACATAACCGGCGTATGTTTGATTCTCGCAGCAATATCTATTCTTATTGGCAAGTTTACCCGTATTGCCTGTTTATTATTAGCATTGATGCTGATAGGATTTGTATTAACTATACACTTACCGCATTTAATGGGTGGTGACCAAATGTCGATGGGCAGTTTATTAAAAGATACAGCCATGGCCATGGCTGCATTGATGATTGCAGACAGAAATAAATAAACCAATCATTTGTAAATAATAAGCCCCCGCAAGACTACGGGGGCTTTGTCATTTATATTACTGACATGAGAAAATTTAGTGTTTCTTTTTTTTCAGCTGCAGGTAATCTAAAAAGTAGATAATCTTGAGTGAAATGTTATTGTTCTGGTCTGAATCCATCGTGTTCTTCAGATTCTTAAAATAACCGGTTTTTATATCTTCATTATTATAATAAACAGCATTTTTCCACACTATATTTAAAAAGCTACCGGGTGCAAACTGCCAGGTATATACCATATCAATATTGAAAAAATTTACATTATAATCAGCATTGCCGGTAAAAGAAGGAGCGGATACGAGACTACCGTTTTTTTGAAGGGTGAAATATTCTTTATATTCTACTTTGCTCCAGTAATGCCGCATACGGAAGGTTAACCCCTGTTTATTGGTAAAATTATATTTGCTGCTTAAAATATTCTCCACGGTATTGCGGTCGCGGTTACCAAAAGTTATTAGGCTGGCATTATCAGCATACGCATAGCCAATATTATTAAACCGAGGGTAATAACCAAAAAAGTAAGTGAAGGAAAGCTTTTTATTTACCCGGTAGTTTTGCTGGAAATTAATATCGTAAAAACTGCCTTTATAAAAATTAATGGTGCGGCGGTTAGCAATTTCTGTATAGAAAGAATATTTTTTATTGCTGTTGCTTTCAAACCAAACATCTACAGCAAAACTGGCACCACGCCTGAAATACCAGCCTGTCCATCTTGGTTCATAAAAATCGTTTTCTTTAAAATTAACGTTGGCATATATGCCTGCCCACCAGAGTTTCTTGCTCTGCATATTGGAATTCACATTAAAATTGGTAATCTGGTGTTTCTCATCTATATCTCCAATACGGGAAAACAACGAGCTGTTAAAAAAATTAAAGTTTATCCTTAACTGGTTGTATATGCCATGGGGCTTGGTCCATTTATATCCAATCCATAAACCACGATTAATAAAATTGTTATTGGTAAAATATCCAAGATCATTATGTGTATACTTTGTATCCGTTAAATCCTGGAAAACATTAAAATTTAGACGGCCGCTGGTTTTACCAAAATAGAGACTGCTGCTGTAACCACTAATGGTTTTACCATTAGGTCCTGCTCCAATCAAATTACTGTTGGCAATTTTACCGCCAAGATTCCAGGTATTCTTTTTATCATTCAAATCAAACAACGCTGCAGTAACATTAGCATCATAATCTTTGCCGCTTCTCCATACATTGGTATTTACTAACGAAATACTGGAATTGTGTTTTAATGTTTGATCCAGTACCAGCACATTATAATTGGTTAACGGATCCGTTTGCATTTTAAACTGTTCTTTAGTATCTGTGTTTTCAACTGTGGCATATTGTGGATTGGTTACCGCATTTAAAATACCAATACCCAAACCGCTTTGTGTACGGCCGGAAATTTTAGTAGCATTAATAAGCTTCGACTCTGTTGGGTTTTTAATTATACTTTGATTAGAAGATAAGGGCAGATCATACGCATGGATAGGAGAGCCACCTATTCGACGTGAATAAAATAATCCGCCCTTGCTGAATAATTCTGTTCCTTCTTTAAAGAAATTCCTGTTTTCATTATACTGTACTTCAAATGGTGTAAGGTTTAATACCTGGTTATCACTTTGCACCTGACCAAAATCGGGAATTAATGTCATGTCTAAAGTAAATGCCTGGTTAATTCCGTATTTAACATCCATTCCGCCATTTACTTTGCTGGTGAGGTTTTTTTGCCCTGGAAGGTTCAATGGATAATGATTGGCATATACAGAAAAGTAAGGCGAAAATTGTAAACGCAATGGCGGCTTAATATTTTCTAATCCTGTTAAATATCCTTCTTGTGTTAAAAAGCCGTTGACATTGGGATCAATAGGATTCCAGGTTACCTGCTGCTCAGTCTTTCTGCGGCGGCGGGTAATATTCATTCCCCAATCCTGTATATTTTGTTTACCAAAACGAATTGCCGAAAAAGGGATAAACATTTCAAAAGACCATCCGTCGTTATGGATAACGGTGCCGCTTTGCCATACAGCATTCCAGCTAAAGTCCTCACTGTCTCCATTGGGATTGGGCGCCATTTTTGCATCCCATTGTTCACCAAGTGGTGTTACAAAATATTCAAAGGCATTAATATGATCTTTATAAGTATCAATGATCACTCCTACATAATCATTATTCCCAAAACCATCTCTTCCTTTTAATTCTGAAGCAATACTATCCTTAGTTCTTTCGTAAATATATCCCCCAAAATAAACTCCTTCGTCACTGTATAAAATATATACTTCTGTTCTGTTTGCCGGATCTTCTTTACGAAATGGGGTTGGCCTGAATTCTGTATAATCCAATGCTGCGGCTGCATCTTTCCAGGTCGGCTCGTCAATAATACCATCAATTTTAATTACTGCCGTAGTTCTTTTGGCTTTTAATTCCCGCGAAGATGTTTTTTGAGCAATAGAAGTTTGGGCATAAATGCAGCAAATCAAAGCAATCAATATCGATCTAAGGCTCATGTTCGGGCTTTTTAAAAAGACTTTGTGTTTTCTTTTCTGTTGCAACCACTCATTGAGTATTCTTGCCACTCAGCATAAACAGGAAATATAAACCACCAAACTAATGACGGGAAGGTGTTAATAAAAGTTAAAGCTGTTTAAACGCAATTTTTGCTTGACGAAAGGAAAATGCTAGACAAATAAATCAGTATATAATGGCCCGCCGGGAGTTACTGCATATTTATCCAAATCTGTTATTCCTTCTTCTGCCAATACCTTTTCATCAATAAAAAAATTACCTGTACAACTGGTAGAGGGCCGGCTTAAAATATAATAAGCAGCATCAGCAATGATATCAGTAGTACGACTCATTTTAATTAATGCTTCACCACCCAATAAATTTTGAACGGCGGCGGTGGCAATTGTTGTTCTTGGCCACAACGCGTTGGCAGCAATATTATCTTTTTTCAATTCTTCACTCAACCCTATTATGATCATACTCATACCAAATTTGCTCATGGTATAGGCAGTATGATTCTTAAACCATTTACCAATCATATTAATGGGAGGAGATAAATTAAGAATATGCCCATTGGTTGATTTACGCAGAAAGGGTATACAGGCTTTACTCATAAAAAATGTTCCCCGCACATTGATGCCCTGCATTAAATCATATCGTTTTGGTTCCGTTTGTTCAATGGTTGTTAGCGAAATAGCCGAAGCATTATTAATTAAAACATCAATACCGCCAAAAACTTCGGCTGCTTTGTTAACCGCATCAAGTACTTGTTCATCATTTCTAATATCTAATTGTATAGGTAATGCTTTTCCTCCGGCTCTTTCAATTTCTTCAGCAGCACTGTAAATAGTTCCTCCCAATCTCGGATCTTCAGTAACCGACTTTGCCGCTACCACAATATTAGCTCCTTCTTTTGCCAGGCGCAATGCAATAGCTTTACCAATTCCCCTGCTGGCACCAGTTATAAAAACGGTTTTATTTCGAAATGAACTCATATGAGTTGGGTTTTAGTTTACATTGGAACTTATAATGGCAGAAATGAGTCTGTAATATAATTTCAATCTTTCAAAAAGAAAAAAATTCTGTTTGATTAATTCTTCTTTTTATAATTAATTGAGCAAAATAAAAAAGCCCCAACCAACGGGGCTTGTTAAAAGAACTATATCGATTTAATGCCATACTCAGGAAATTATTTTAATGGGCAAATCGATAGCCCCCTTATTATTCCATCCCTTTATATTTTTTGATGGTTGTTTGCAATCAGTCAATGGTTGATTTGTACCAACTATTGTTGTTATAACCAAAAGAAAAATGCTCAGTGAAAAAACTTTAATAACACCTCTCATATAATCATGGTTTAAGGTTAATGATAAAAATGCTTTTTTAATAAATAATGCCGTTTACTACCATGCCGTAGGGTAGCTGGTAAGAATAAAAATCATCATTTTGAGTCCTGTCTTTTTTACTATTGCTTTTCAAATAATTTTTTTGTGCTACAGCTTTTCTCTCAACATTTGCCTGCCTGATGGTATACCAGCTACCTAAAACAGCTATCAATAATATCTTTTGTACGTTCTTTTTCATTTTTCCTGGTCTGACGGTTCATTTAAATTACAGAACAAAAATACTTTTGTAACCATGGTAAGGCAATCGCATATT
>JBLMVP010000200.1:0-3038 GCA_050256755.1 Sphingobacteriales bacterium
ACCATCTGGTCCGGCCATTGCATTAAACTTGGTACGCATAAAATGCCTGCAACCGGCGCCACCATGTCCGCTGCGACAAAAGATTCTTATCTGGTCTACAAAATTTGATTTTTCCATTGAAGTGCGGCAAAGATAGATTATGTGACGGGCTTTATCAATTCTATGAAAGAGTGGTTGCGTCGCACACTTGTACGGCGGATATTTCTATTCACCTTTTATTTTACCCCACGTTTCATATAGTCTTTCCTGCTGAGGTCTGTTTGGGTCAATTTCTCTCAGTGGTTCACATTCTTTCCAGCCAGCAAACATTTCTGCGGGAAGTTGCTGGTATAGTTTGGTGCCATTTGTTTTCCAGGCAATCATTTCATCACTTACTTCTTTTATTTTTTTGGCAGGATTACCAACAATCAAACTTCTTCTTTCAAAATGTTCATCTGCTTTTATAAAACTTAAAGCACCCACAATACATTCATCTTCTAAAATCACGTTATCCATAATCACACTGTTCATTCCAACTAAACAATTTTTACCAATTGTTGCGCCGTGTATCACCGCACCATGACCAATGTGTGATCCCTGTTTTAATAAAACCGTTACGCCGGGAAACATATGAATAGTACAATTTTCCTGCACATTGCATCCATCTTCCATAATGATTTGCCCCCAATCACCCCGGATAGCAGCACCCGGACCGATATAACAATCTTTGCCGATAATTACATTACCTGTTACAGCTGCCTGGGGATGTATAAAAGAAGATTCATGAATGACAGGAATATAATCTTTGAAACGGTAAATCATTATCGTCTTTTTTCAAAGATAAGTTGTATTTGTTTTTTTTATGAAGATGAACTATTGAGCGTTTGTATGTCCTTTTTAGGGTGAAGAACCTTTTTTCGTTTGGCCTTTCTGGTTTATTTTTTTAATAACATAAATTAATAACCAGATAATAGCAGCTAAACCAACTATTCCAACAACAACAGCAAGTCCGTCGTTGCCGGAACAGGAAAGACTACAAGCTAAAAAGGCTAATAATATGGCAAGGCCAATAGCTACAATAATGGCCAGGATTGTTAACGCTGCCTTATCTCCATCTTTTTTATTTCCTGTAACCTTACTTTTTAGATAAACACCCAACTGAACTTTAAATTCTTTTTTTAAAACTTTTTTTTCAGTTCTTGTCAAGCTGCTTTTATCCCTGTAAGAAAGGGAAGACAGGATTTCTTCCGCAGTTGGTTTTTGGTTTACTTTTTTTCCATGAAAGGAAGCCTGCAGTTCGGTGTTTAACTCAGTTCTGTTTTGATAATTAACTATAAAAAGAATTAAAATAAATGAGGCTGTTATTGCTGTTAAATCAAAAGCTTTTTGTTTTATATAAAAGGCTTTCCAGGCAAGAGCTTTTTTTTGGCGGGTACCTGGGTAGTAAAGCGCAGCTAAAAGTAAAACTGCAACAGTAAAATAAAATATAAACGGGGAGAAAAATATACCAAGACTTTTTAGATTCTGTCCTGTATAAATACCAATACCTATCAGCAATAATTTAATAATAATTATCAATATTCTTGCAGCCCAATAATTTTTTCTTGCCCAAAAGGAAATTTTTTTCATACAAAAAATTTAAAGCATGAAATAATGGGGAAAGATTACCAGGTCATCATTTGATAAAGGAATAATATAACAATCTACACAAATGATATGGTACTTGCAGTAAAGACACCGGACTTTTTAACAACTATGAGGCATTTTGAACTAAAAGGAATGAAGTAAACTACAAAGATCCCGATTCAATTAATTTTTTACCGGTGCGGAAACAAGTTCCTTTAAACATTGCTACCTGTTGCCCGGTTTGATTGGTGATAGTAATTACATAAACACCCGTGCTGCGACCGTTATGAATTTCCTCAGCTTCTGCTGTTAAAGTATCGCCGGGGTGTATGGCTTTTGTAAAAGTAATAGAGGTATCCAACGCTACTGATAAATTATTGCGGTTATTACAGGCAAAAGCAAAAGCACTATCGGCTAATGAAAAGGGGATGCCACCATGCACAATACCAAAGCCATTTACCATCTCATTTCTTATACTCATTTTTATTTTGCTGTATCCTTCTCTTATTTCCAGTACTTCAATACCCATCCACTGACTGAATGAATCATTTTCCATCATATGTGTTACCACGCTTTTGGCTAAAACATCGTTATTATTCATTGTTATTAAGTTGACAAGTTAACGGGTGTTTTGTTGACGGGATAAAAATAGACTACTCACCTTTAAATACGGGTAATCTTTTTTGCAAAAATGCTTCAACACCTTCCCTGTAATCATAAGTAAGTGCAGCTTCCTGCTGAAATTTATCTTCCAGTTCCAGTTGCTGTTCATAATTATTCGTCATAGAATAATTTAAGGCGTGTTTGGTAAGAGCTAATCCTTTGGTAGGCATTTGTGCCAGTTGAAGAGCGAGTTTTTGCGCATTGTCTGTAAACTCTTCATCACGAAAAACTTTATATATCATACCTAATCTTTCTGCTTCATCAGCACCAACTTTATCACCAAGCATAGCAATAGCGCCTGCTTTTTGCCAACCGATTAATCTTGGAAGAAAATAAGTGCCACCGCTATCCGGTATCAAACCAATTTTTGAAAATGCCTGCAGGAAAGAAGCTGATTGTGCGGCAATAACAATATCACAGCATAAGGCAATATTGGCGCCCGCACCGGCAGCCACTCCGTTTACAACTGCTAAAACCGGCTTGGGCATCTTTCTAATTCTGTCAATAACAGGATTATAATGTTCACTTAGGATTTGAGTCATAGTGGGCTGATTGCTGCCAGTTAGTTCAGCTAAATCCTGCCCGGCACTAAAACCTTTACCGGAGCCAGTGATATTTACACATCTTACCTCATGTGAAGAAGCACATTCGTCTAACTTGCTCTGCAGCAATAAAGCCATTTCACTGTTAACTTAATTGAGTTTATCAGGACGGTGAAGAGTGATATAACCAATATTATCTTTTATTTCGAACAGGATGGATGACATAGT
>JBLMVP010000201.1:0-4169 GCA_050256755.1 Sphingobacteriales bacterium
TTATAGCTTGATCCGACATTCCTTGATATTCCCACTACCCAACTGGCACAAGTTTCCCTTCCTATAGCGGAAGACTTGATATCTGTTGAATTTTCCCCGATTGTCCCGGGTATCAGGAAAAACTCAGCCATTCGCTACATTAGTGCAAAAGCCCCGTGAGCTGGCCAGGACAGTGCATGTATGAAATCAAATTACATTCCTCAAAAAAACTAAATTGTTATAGTAATTAGTTTTAATGAAGAAAGTTTTATTATATACCATTCTTTTCCTTCCCCTTCTTACCATTGCAAGTTATACAGACACCAACTTTGGAAAACTCTATGACACATACGGTAAAAAGATTATCAAAGGCCATATTTACAATATCACAGATACCTCCATTTTCGTATCAGGCGAAAAAAATAATATGGAAATATTGAAACAAAAATTAACCTTACCAGGTATAAGGGGAGCACCGCCAGCCAAACACTTTCCATCACAGCAATCGTTATTGGAGTGGCAGCATTTTTGGTGGGCTTCTTTTATATTCTTGTTAAAAGCAATCCTGGTAAATGGAATCATGTTAGATATTGCAGGAGTAAATTTGGCCCTGATAAGAATACCAGAAAAAGAAAAAAAGTGAAGATCAATCATATCCTGAAAAACAACCAGGAAAAGAATAACAAAAAATAGTTTAGAAATGAACGAAACCATCTCAGGCAATGCGATGTATTATGTCGCTATCGTATGCCCCGCTGCCATCAATGAAAAAGTGTTGGAGTATAAATACTGGATGAGGGATAACCTTGGTTGTACTGTTGCATTAAAATCGCCGGCACATATAACCTTAATTCCGCCCTTTTGGACGGAAGAAACAAAGGAAACAGAACTGCAGCAAATAATACAATCGTTTCAAACTAATTTAAAGGAGGTGAAAATACAATTGCTCCGGTTTTCCCATTTCAGCAACAAAGTTATCTTTATTAGCGTAAAAGAAAACCCAGCATTAAATGAAATAAAAAAACAAACAGAAGCTCATTTTATAAAATCTTTCGGCAAAATAATTAAAGAAGATACCCGTTCTTTTCATCCGCATATAACCATTGCCAACCGTGATGTAAAGCCTCAGGCTTTTATAAAGGCATGGCAACATTTTGCAGGTAAACATTTTGAAGAAACATTTAGCATAAAAACAATTTCCTTACTTAAACTTGGTGAGGGTAAGTGGAATGTTATAGGCGAAAAAAGCTGGTAATATCTTTATTGATTAATTCGTTTCATAACCAGGTCAACCATCCTGTTACAACGGGAGAGATGAAAATGCAGTATATCTTCTTTTTTATAATACACACTCAGTGAATCCCTCAGCAGAGTCCTGGCACGATTAAGCCTCACTTTTACATTTGCTTCACTTATATCAAGACATTCTTTCGTTTCAGACACATTCATGTTTTCAATTTCCCTGAGTATAAAAACGGTTCTGTATTTTTCAGGAAGCTGGCGTATAGCCTTTTCCAGTATGGCCTTTAGCTCAGCATTAAACACTTTCGTGAAAGGAGTTTGTTCCTCTACAGAGTTTTGCTGATATATTTTATTGTTCATCATTTCATCATTGATATGAATTGATTTTTTTCTTTGTTTCAGCCGCAGCAGGCTTTCATTAATCAGTATCCTTGTAAGCCAAGTTGAAAAGGAGGACAGGAAAGCAAACTTTCCAAGATTTTCATAGGCTTTTATATAAGCTACCTGCATCACATCTTCCACCTCCGCATCATCATTAATAATTGACATACCAATACGGTAAAGGCGCTGATTATACCTTTTTACCAATACCGCAAACAGGTTTTTTTCACCCTGCAATACACGGGCAATAACTTCATTATCTTCAATGGTATCAGTTACTAGAGTACCCTGTTTATTCATTTTATCCATTAATCTGTTTATTAGAGTTCCAACTCATCATAAGGTTACAAAATTACCTTAGTTTTTTTCTTTGTAACCTTTTTACCTGTATTTACTCCAATTGATAACAGTACTAATTCTTTAACATAAATTTTATGGAAATGAAAAAAATATTATTTACCCCAATCTTAGGTTTAATAAGTTCATTAATAGCAATGGGCCCGGTTAATGCCCAAATGGATAATATGAACAGCAATGATAAAGATGTTTTCAAAACAACATTGGCAAATGAATTGAAAACAAACCTTCGCACCCTTTGGGAAGACCATGCTATGTACACCCGTAATGTTATTTTGAACATTATTGATGACCTACCCGGAACAAATGAAGCCGTTGTCCGCTTACTGAAAAACCAGGACGATATAGGTAATGCCATAAAACCCCTTTATGGTGAAGCAGCAGGAGAAAAGCTCACCACCCTTTTACGGGAACATATTGTTGTAGCTGCCGATCTTTTAAAAGCTGCCAAAATAAATAATCAAGCAGATTTTAATAGTGCCAATACAAAATGGTTTAAAAATGCTGATGATATTGCTTCTTTTTTGAATGCTGCTAATCCTAAAAACTGGGCATTGAGTGATATGAAAAAAATGATGCATGATCACCTTAATCTTACCACACAGGAAGCTGTTGCCAGGCTAAAAAAAGATTATAAGTCAGATATTGAATTGTATGATAAAACAAGAGCGGAACTGATAGATATGTCAGATATGCTGGCAGCAGGAATAATAAAACAATTTCCTGATAAGTTTAAATGAGTTTAATAGCAAATGATAAATTATTTATTCACTAATAAAATAAATTATGATGGATGCCACACTTCAAAACACCGAAAAAGTACAACAGGTTTTAAAATACACTTATGGTTTAGTTCCCATAGTGGCTGGACTGGATAAATTTACTAACCTGCTTGCCAACTGGAAAGATTATGTAAGTAAATCTATCACAGATATACTGCCCATTAGTGCAGCAGCATTTATGTCAGTTGTGGGAATAATTGAAATTGCAGCAGGAGTGCTGGTATTATTACGTCCACACATTGGCGCCTGGGTAGTAATGGCATGGTTAGTTGCAATTGCGCTGACTTTAATTGCTGGAGGACATTATTTTGATGTGGCAGTAAGGGATTTGGTAATGGCTGTGGGTGCTTTCGCATTAGCTAAACTTTCGGAAAGCTTAGCTACTAAAAAACTGCTTATGAATTGATATAAACTAACCTGTTAAAAAATTTTCCTTTTACAAACAAAGTGTTTAACAAAAACAATTGCTGTTATTAAATAATTTTCTTAGCATTCCTTAAAAGACCGAAAAAATAGTTTTTAACTTTGGACCTCATTTTACATTAAACAATTTATGGAATGCTAACTAGAAAATTAGGTTCACAGGGAATTATGGCATCGCAACTTGGATTGGGCTGTATGGGTATGAGCGAATTTTACGGCGCCACCAATGATGCAGAAAGTTTACAGACTTTATACCGTGCAATGGAATTAGGAATAACTTTTTGGGACACATCCGATGCATACGGCCCCCACCTTAATGAAACATTGCTAAGTAAAGCATTAAAAGGAGTAAGAAATAAAATTACACTTGCTACTAAATTTGGTATTGTTCGTGACCCCGCTAATCCGCAGGCAAGAGGATTAAACGCTAAACCGGAATATGTACATGCTGCCTGCGATGCAAGTTTAAAAAGATTAAAGGTAGATGTGATTGATTTGTATTATTTACATCGTGTAGACCCTGCCACTCGGGTGGAAGAAACTGTGGATGCCATGGCTGATTTGGTAAAAGCAGGAAAGATACGCGGCATTGGTTTATCAGAAGTTTCCTCAGCTACCATACGTAAAGTACATGCCATACATCCCATCACTGCTATTCAAAGTGAATATTCTTTGTGGAGCCGTGAACCGGAAGAGAACGTTTTGCAAACATGTAAAGAGCTGGGTATTGCCTTCGTTGCTTACAGTCCGTTAGGAAGAGGTTTCTTAACTGGGCAAATAAAAAAGTTTGAGGATTTTGCTGCTGATGATTACCGCAGAATGTCACCCCGTTTCCAGGGAGAAAACTTTGAGAAGAATTTAGACCTGGTACATAAGCTTGAACAACTGTCTTTGCAAAAAGGATGTACTACATCACAACTGTCACTGGCATGGGTATTGGCACAAGATGAAGATATTTTTCCTATTCCCGGCACTAAACGTATAAAATACCTGGAAGAAAATGCT
>JBLMVP010000202.1:0-14695 GCA_050256755.1 Sphingobacteriales bacterium
CATGCCTGCTATATAACTATTAGATGTTTCAAGGCGAGTCAGGCTAGTTTTCCAAATTGATGAGCCAGTTTGGTCGATTTTATTTATATAATAATAACTGGCCGGGACTGTGGAGATGTCGTTGTAAGTGAATGATGTTGCGAGGTATATATTGCCGTCTTTATCTTCGTGAATTGTCATCCTGGTATAGTTATCGTATAAGTCAGGGCTGACTATTGTGGTATAAAAATATTTTTGCCAAATGATATTTCCATCAAATGTTAATCGGTATAAGTAATAGGAATGATTTGAAAAATCGTTTTGTAATCTAACACCCAGAATAAGATCTCCATTAGACGATTCTATAACATCTTGCAGAAATATTCTGTTCCCATTTATTTTTTTACTAAAAAGAATATTATTAGTCTTATCTAATTTAGAAATAAAAAAAGTGGTGTCGGTTTGGTTAGAAGAGTAAAATATTCCACCAATGATGATTGACGAATCTTTCAACATAGTTTGATCAGTCACACTTATCCTTGCGGAGGGTAATCCTAAAAGAAATTTGTTGCTGTTTTCAATACAGCCAGATGTTTGACTATGTGAATTAAAAACAAGAAATAATAAAATAAGGTGAAGCGGTAGTCTTTTTTTCAAGGATACCATACATATAAGTTAAGGCAATATGAAATTATTGCTTTTTTAATAGTATGCAATAAGTAAAAATGCTTATTAAGAATTCAGTCTTATGCTGAATTTCTTCCTGCATTAATAATCCCAAATGAACAGCGCATTACCAATTTTTCATAAGTGGCTTTATTAGGGGAGTTTACCAGGGTTTCTTCTGCTTCCCTTACTTTTGATATTGCATATTGCTGTATAGTTAATAACGGCATTACAATTCTTTCTCTCATTTGTACCGATAATTGTTCAACCGGGTAATCAGCCATCAGTTCATGTTTGCCCGATAATTTAAAAATATACCGCATAGTTAACTGGTACTCTTCATAAATAATGCTACGAATTTCGCCATGTACAGGATGTTTGGATAAGTATTCTGTTAATGGGAAGAAACATTTTTTCATCGCCATCTCGCAATTATCCATCAGTGTTTTAAAAAAAAGCGAGTTATCATAGAGTTCTTTTACTTCTCTAAATTTTCCTGCATCATCTAATTTTTTTAAAGCAGTTCCCACACCATGATATCCTGTAACATTTTGTTTTAACTGGCTCCAGGCACCTACAAAAGGGATAGCCCGTAAATCTTTTAAACTAATGCGTGAACCACCACCACGTTTTGCCGGGCGACTGCCAATATTCGTTTCTGCATAAAAACGCAATGGACTAACCTGGCTTAAATAATTTAAAAAGTTTGAATGGTTTTTTAAAGAAGTATAAGCATTGAAACTTGCTTCTGCCAGTTCCTGTAAAATCGTCTCTTCTTTTTGTTCCATCGTTACATGACGGGATGAAAACAAATCATTACTGATGCCTGCATTAATCAACTGTTCAATATTAAATTGTGCGGCATCAATAATTCCAAAATTAGAACTTACAGTTTGCCCCTGTATCGTTAACTGTATTTCTTTATTCGAAATATTTTTTCCCATGGATGCATAAAACTTATGCGTTTTGCCACCACCCCTGGCAGGAGGGCCACCACGACCATCAAAGAAGACCACATCAATTCCATATTGTTTGGAGATGCGGGTTAATTCTTCTTTGGCTTTATAAATACTCCAGTTAGCCATTAAATATCCGCCATCTTTGGTACCATCGGAAAAACCAAGCATGATGGTTTGCTTATTATTTTTTTGATGAAGATGTTGCTGATAAACTTCCTTGCTGTATAATGATTCCATAATGGCACCGGCTTTTTTCAAATCATCTATCGTTTCAAAAAGTGGAATAATATCAATCTTCAGTTCTTCTTTTTTCCAGCCACTTAATTTAAATAAAGCATATACTTCCATTATATTCAACACACTGTTACACTGGCTGATGATATAACGGTCGCAACCTTCGTTGCCATTAAACTGCCGGATATCTTTAATGGCTTTGATTGTTTCAATAGTATCATTAAACAACGGGTCATTTAAGTGAATTGTTTCATTTGCAGTGGTAAGATTAGATAATACATCCACTTTTTCATCTTCATTCAATTCAATGTAATTCGATGGTAGTAAGGATGAACTTTGTGCAATAGCATTCAATACTTTTCCATGTACTGAACTATCCTGTCTTACATCCAGAGAAGCAAAATGCAAACCAAAAACCTCAACTTTATTTATGAGATTATTCACCAGATGCACAAACAAACTGTTATGCTGATAGATTAATGTATCTCTAATCTGGTTTAATGTATCTAAAATTTCAGTTTTGCTTAAATCAGTTTTTTGCCCGGGAATGAAAATGTTATTGTATAATTTTTTCTCTAATTCATTTAATGGCTGTTCCACTCCTTTAAAAGTAAGACGGCGCTTAAGTCTGCGAACATCGAGATAATAACATTTAATAATACTTCCACGCAAAGCATCAGCCACTTTTAGTGTTGTATCTGCCGTTACAAAAGGATTGCCATCACGATCGCCACCCGGCCAAAAACCCATTTTAATAACAGGATTATCTTTTGATAAGCTATCCCTAAAATGATTTTTAAGGTTGGTTATAATTCTTCCCGATGCAGGATAAAAAACATTTTCCATATACCAGATAAGACTAATAGCCTCATCATATGGCGTTGGTTTTTGCTGTTTAAAGAAAGGGGTTTTACCCAATTGCTGCAGGTACATGTTTATCTGGTTCACATTATTTTCAGCAATGGCTTTTGATAAATCATTGATGATGCCCAAAACTGTACCCGGATAAAATTGTGTTGGATGTGCCGTTAATACTAAGCGAATGCAAAAGTCTTCTAGCTTCTTTGACAACTCTTCTTCCTTATTGTTTTGAATAATTTCTGATTCAAGATGTTTTAATGTACCGGGACCATTCATATCGTTTACTTCACGGAAAGCAGCATCTTCCAGGGCATCAAACAATACTACTTGTCTTTCTACATATTGAACAAATCGGAACAATAAATCAAGTTTGTCATTTTCACTGGTGTATTGCGTATGTTTTTGAAGGAACTCTTCAATAATTTCAACAGGGCTTTGTTTTTTTTTATAGCCGTCTTCACAATTATTTAAAAGAAGGGATAATAAAATCCCTGTCTTCTCAATACGGTGAAATGGTAAAGAGGTAAATAAACTGTTATACAGCTGAAACTTAATGCCCACCAGGTTTTTAAATGCTGACAGACCTGTTGATTCCTGATTCATTAACTATTGTTAGTTTTCGATTGATAAAATTGGCAAGCATTAATAGCAGGGCATGAAATTACAGAATAATTTTGTTGTTGACTTTGTTTTTATAGTTTTCCTTGCTAACTTGGCAGTACTTTAATAATGGTACAGTCGCAAACATATCAATTCAAGACTTCAGCAATAACACTTGCTGCCATTACTACTACAACTACAACAACCCCTTGAGGGTTGTACATTTCCATATCATCCATTGGGCATTAGCTTCGTACCTTACTACAAGGTATATCTGAACTCTTTTTTAATTTAACAGTAATAACATGAATGTTTTAAAATTTGGCGGCACTTCTGTAGGAAGCGCTGATGCGATAAAAAAAGTGATGGCTATTGTTAGTAGCAGGGTTGCTAATGAAAAAGTCATACTGGTTGTTTCTGCATTAGGTGGTACCACAGATGCGTTAATTGCCTGCGGTAACCTGGCTTCAGAAGGTAATGAAACCTATAAAGATAATTTGCAAAAAATAGAACAACGTCACCTCGATACCGTAAAAGAATTAATCCCTATACAACACCAGAGTAGTGTGCTGAGTTTAGTAAAGAAAATGTGCAATGAGATTGAAGACATCTGTAATGGCGTGTTTCTTCTGAGTGAATTATCCGACAGAACTAAAGACCGGATTGTGAGCTATGGTGAACTGATGTCATCACAAATAATTTCAGCTGCATTTTCATTAAATGCTGTTGCTAATGTGTGGTTAGATTCGAGAAATGTTATTAAAACAAATTCTAACTATAGTTTTGCAGCAGTTGATTTTGCATTGACAAATAAAAAAGTAAGTGAGTTTGTTGCAGCTATAAAAGATAATTTAATTGTTGCTCCGGGCTTTATTGCTTCTGACAATAATAATATTACCACTACACTGGGCAGAGGCGGTTCTGATTATACGGCGGCTATTTTCGCGGCAACTGTTAGTGCTAATGTACTGGAAATATGGACAGATGTTTCAGGAATGATGACGGCTGACCCACGATGGGTTCCTAATGCCAAAGTAATTCCTTCTATATCTTACCAGGAAGCAATGGAACTATCACATTTTGGGGCGAAAGTAATTTACCCGCCAACCATTCAACCGGTAATGAGTAAAGGTATACCTGTGTTAATTAAAAACACATTTGCTCCTGCGGATGCAGGAACACTGATTCAATGTAAAGCAGAAATTGACGGAAGTATCATCCGTGGTATATCAAGCATTAATAAAATCGCATTGATAAGTCTGGAAGGAAGTGGAATGGTGGGTATCCCCGGTTTCTCCAAGCGTTTATTTGAAGCATTAAGTAATGCAAAGATTAATGTTATCCTAATTACACAAAGTTCATCAGAACATTCCATATGTGTGGGTATTGATGTTTCGGAAGTGGATAAAGCAAAAGAAGTAGTTGACTCAGCTTTTACTTATGAAATTGCTATTGGTAAAGTGGAACCATTAATTGTAGAAAAAGATTTATCTATCATTGCACTGGTGGGTGATAATATGAAGAATCATACCGGTATCAGTGGCCGCATGTTTTCTTCACTGGGAAGAAACGGTGTAAATGTAAGAGCTATATCACAAGGTTCATCCGAAAGAAATATTTCTGCCGTTATCAGTACAGCAGATGTTAGAAAAGCAGTAAATGTTCTTCACGAAGACTTCTTTGAAACTACCTACAAACAACTAAACTTATTTGTAGTAGGAACAGGTAATGTAGGTGCAAAATTATTACAACAGTTAAATCAGCAATTAAAATACCTGCAGCAGCAAATGCGTTTACAGGTTAACCTCGTTGGGTTAGCTAACAGCCGCAAGATGCTGATTAGCGAAGAAGGAATTACATTAAGTGACTGGAAGCAATTACTGGATAAAGGAAGTAAGGCCAACTTACAACAATTCGTTAATGAAATTATTTCACGTAACCTGCGTAACAGTGTATTTGTGGATGTTACTGCAAGCGATGCAGTAGCAAAAATTTATGAGCAGCTGTTACAAAAGAGCATTTCTGTTGTGGCCTGTAACAAAGTGGCAGCATCATCTTCCTATGACATTTATAAAAAATTGAAAGACTTATCAAGAGAGTTTAATAGTTCTTTCCTTTTTGAAACCAACGTAGGGGCAGGATTACCGGTTATTGGAACATTGAACGACTTAAAGCGCAGCGGTGATAAAGTAAATCAAATTCTGGCAGTACTTTCGGGGACACTCAATTTTGTTTTTAATAATTATAATGGAACAAAGACATTTGCTGAAATAGTTAAACAGGCGCAGGATGAAGGGTATACAGAGCCGGACCCAAGACTTGATTTAAGTGGTACAGATGTTATGCGAAAGATTATGATTTTGGCAAGAGAAGCTGGAAAAAAAATTGAGATAGATGATATCTCCAATAATTCATTTATGCCTCCATCTTGCATGGAAGGAACGGTGGACGATTTTTATAAAGAGATGGCAAAGCATGAAAATCATTTTAAGCAATTATATAAAGAAGCAGCTGATAAAAATTGCAAGCTGAAATTTGTGGCACAATTTGTAAATGATAAAGCTAATGTTGGATTGCAGCATATTCCTGCCGAATCCGATTTTTATCATTTGTATGGGAAAGATAATATTGTTTTGTTTTACACCGAACGTTATCCTGAACAACCGTTGGTAGTTAAAGGTGCTGGGGCCGGTGCAGATGTTACCGCATCAGGAGTGTTTGCAGATATTATCAGGGCAGCGAAAGTATAAGTGGGAATTGGAAATAAGGAATTTTAAATAAGGAATAAGAAGTAAAATGAATTTTTTAAATCATAACAAACTTTATTACTCCCCCTTAGGGGATGGGGGCATGAACTCTTCTGTTACTATACATGCCCCGGGAACAGTAGCCAATCTTGTATGCGGATTTGATGTGCTGGGTTTGGCACTGCATGATCCATATGATGTTATGACGCTGCGTTTGATTGATGAACCGAAAGTTATCATCATCAATAAAGATGAATTTGATCTGCCTACGGAACCGGAAAAGAATGTAGCAGGAGTAGTGTTGTTATCAATTATGGAAAAACTGGATAATCAATTTGGTTTTGAAATGACAATTGAGAAACATATCAAACCTGGCAGTGGTATTGGATCCAGTGCAGCAAGTGCAGCAGGTGCGGCAGTAGCAGCTAATGAATTACTGAATAAACAATTCTCCAATGAAGAGCTGGTGCAGTTTGCAATGAATGGAGAAAAACTGGCTTCTGGTGTAAAACATGCTGATAATATTGCTCCCTGTATTTATGGCGGAGTTACTTTAATCCGCAGTATTTATCCATTAGATATTGTAAGCGTTCCCGCACCAGAATTGTATGTTACAGTAGTGCATCCGCAAATAGAAGTAAGAACATCTGATGCAAGACAGATATTAAAAAAACAAATTTTGCTAAAGGATGCTATAAAACAATGGGGTAATGTGGCAGGATTGGTAGCTGGCTTTATTAAAAATGATTATGATTTGATTGGCCGTTCGCTGGAAGATGTCATTATTGAACCTGTTAGAAGTATTTTAATTCCCGGTTTTCATGAAGTAAAAACAAAAAGTAAGGAAGCCAGTGCATTGGGGGGCGGGATTTCCGGTTCTGGTCCTTCTATATTCATGTTGAGCAAAGAGGAAGTAACTGCAAAAGCTGTTGAGAAAGTTATGCAGGAAATATATAATAAAATTGGTATTGCTTATAACACATACGTAACAACAATTAATCACCAGGGAGTGAGAATCATAACTAATTAAATTGAAAAATATATTCTTAAAAAATGCAATGAATTATTATAGTTTAAATCATCAATCACCAATAACAAATTTTAAAGAAGCTACTATCCGCGGACAGGCGCCGGATAAAGGCTTGTATTTTCCTGAATATATTCCACAGGTTGATAAAGACTTGATTGAAAATATTGATAAGTATTCCAATGAAGAAATTGCTTACCGCGTTATTCAGCCTTATGTGGGAGATATGATTCATATGGAAATACTGAAAGAAATTGTTGCAGAGACAATTAACTTCCCTATTCCATTAGTTAAAGTAAATGAGAATATTTACTCGCTGGAATTATTTCATGGACCTACCCTGGCATTTAAAGATGTAGGAGCAAGATTTATGAGCCGCTGTCTTGGATATTTTGTAAAAGACCAATCCAAAAAAGTGATTGTACTGGTGGCTACTTCAGGCGATACTGGTGGCGCTGTTGCCCGTGGTTTTTACGGAGTGGAAGGAGTGGAGGTGGTGATATTGTATCCATCAGGTAAGGTAAGTTCAGTGCAGGAAAAACAATTGACAACACTAGGCAAAAATATTCATACACTGGAAATAAAAGGAAATTTTGATGATTGTCAGCAAATGGTAAAGAAAGCATTTGCTGATGAATCCTTAACCAGCGAATTGTTTTTAACTTCTGCCAATTCTATTAATGTTGCCCGTTGGCTGCCTCAGCAATTTTATTATTTTCTTGCATGGAAACAATGGCCTTTTAAAAATCAGCCGCCTGTAATTTGTGTACCCAGTGGAAATTTTGGAAATATCTGTGCAGGGTTGCTGGCAAACAAATCCGGGTTACCGGTTTCAAAATTTATAGCTGCCTGTAATGCCAATGATATTATCCCAAACTATTTACAGAGTGGTGAATTGAATTTAAAACCTGCCGTAGCAACCATATCGAATGCAATGGATGTTGCTAATCCCAGCAATTTTGTAAGGGTAATGGAATTATTTCATCAGCACTTAGATGAAACAAAAGCAATGCTTGAGTCATGCAGTGTAGATGATATGACAACAAGAAAAACAATTAAAGCGGTTTATAAACAGTATCAATATTTGCTTGACCCGCATACAGCAGTAGCTTATAAAGCAATGGACGATTATATTCAACAGCATAGAGATGCTAAAGGAATTATTTTAAGCACAGCACATCCAGTAAAGTTTCCGGAAGTAGTAGAAGAGGAGATAGGTCATGCTATTGAATTGCCAGAGCAGGTGAAAGATATTGTATTAAAAGAATCAGTTAAAACAATAATGGGAGTTGATTATAGTCAGTTGAAAGACTTTTTATACAAAATCTAAATTATGCAATTAGAAATAAAATTAAAACTATATGTCCCGCTAATTGCGGGACGTATAGTTTGCAACTAAAAACGCAAATAAATAATAGAAATAATTTGTTCTTTTAATTATTTTTTGATTACTCTTTCACAAACTTAGTTCTGTAGCTAAGTTCTTTATTTTCTACACCGGTAATCTGCAAATGATATATTCCACCTGTGAGTTTACTTACATCTATCATTTGATTCATAACAGCAGTAATCGTGCTGTATACTTTCTTTCCGGCAGCATCAAATATAGTTACCGCCATTTTCCCTGATTGATTTGTTGTGACAATATGCAGCAGACCGGATGTTAAAGTAGGATAGACATTATTTATAAAGCTGTTTGCATTATTGTTATGTAATACTATAATTGGTGAGTAACTGCCTGAACCATCCAGGTTTGCCATCCGCAAACGGTAGAACTGAATATTTTTATCTGCATAATTATCTGTAAAATTATAACTGGTTTGATTATTGAAAGATCCTTTGGGAGCAACAAAACCAATTTTGGTAAAATCGTTGCCTGTCCATGATTTTTCCACTTCATATCCGCTTAAATTTAATTCTGCTACCGATTGCCAATACAGCAGCGCTTTATTTTTATCTAACCTTCCATTAAACTTCAGCAATGTAACTGGTAAGGCATTACCTGGTATCCCCGCTGCAAAACCTGAGAAACTTGCATTGGCAAATGTTCCAGTTATTGAATAGTCTGTTCCTAAAGTTCCGCTTGTGCCGGTTGTAATTGTTACATCCGCTGCATGAATTGAGGACGGAGTTACATCAGGAATGTAATAGCCATTACTAACTTTAACCACCTGTGCATTATTCCAGGTGTTGCCGGTTTCTGTTTGCCAGCCATTGACTTCAGCCGCTGTATAATATAAAGTTATTTTGTAACTGCCTGATGTATTACTTCCATTTTGAGACGGAACTACTTTAATAGATTTTGAAGTTAGATAGTTAGCTGTATTGTTATTCCAGAAAGGTTGTGAATAAACAGAAGAAGCAACTGCCCTGTCTATCTGTACCGTAGTGCAACCATAATCAAGATTGGTTAGGTTCTGAATAGTTGCTAATATTTTATTACTTCCATCAAATACATTCACTGTTTCATTTGGTCCAATTTTAGTTTGATACGAAGAACTTAATACTGTCTCAACACTTGTTGCAGCAACGGGCTGTGTTAAAATAATTAAGGGCCGATAAATATTAGTGGCAGTGGATGTAAGTGAACAACCTGCGCCGGAACTTGCGGCATTCTTTGCCTGACAAACAAAACTGCCGGTACCCGTTTGCCCAAGAAGAATATCGTCATTACCTGCTGTAGAATTATCATAACAAAATTGTAAGACAATATTGCTCGTGCCATCCCAGCTAAAACCGGATACGGTAAATGAATTATCACCCTGAACAGAAGTGTAATTTCCTGAATAGACATTCGTAAAAGTTGGTGAAATAAAATCACCACTTAAATTAGCTGTTACTGTTTGACCAATATTGACATTAAAATTATTAAATGCTGTTGTACTTGCTTTTGAATTGATGGTAAACGTAAGTTTATTAATGGCACCGGCTGTTATTCCAGCAGCAGTCAGTTCTGATGCGAGGTATAAATATTGAATCTTTTTGTCAGAGAAACTTCCCTGCAACGGACTGGAAGCTCCCAGGTTTGTTTCCCAGGAACCGATTATCTTATCAGAATTATAAGGACCATTCGGTGAAGGATCATTGTCTGCAATATCCAGTTGACAGGTTTGGAAAGTAGTAGCTGGTTGTGCAGCGCCAACACCACCAGTAATACTGTAGTTTAAAACAATTGATTCTGTATTCTCTGTTGCCGCATCATCATACACCCTTACATTAAATGACTGTGTAGTTGTGGAACCCGCAGTAAAAGTTAATGTATTCGTAGATAAAGAATAATCCTGGCTATTGGCTGTTGTTGAGTTCCCGGCGGCACCGATTGTTACTGTAACATCACTTGCTGGCGGATTTGTTATCATCATGGTAACAGGAATATCTTTATAGCCGCTGTTGCATCCGGTACTTGTAATATAAGTTTCTGATACATTAATTTTATTAGTTTGAAAATGTATGTAAGGCATTGTTGGATTTGATAGTGTAGTAGTAAAACATCCTCTGCCATGTGTTGCCGCCACAATCGTGTTATCTGAAGTGCGGTATTTCAACATATCAACTCTTGTATTGGCCATACCATTATTGGTAGGTGACCATTCGGTAGATGAACCATTCAAATTATCCGTACTCCATATCCCTAGTTCTGTTGCAATAAATGCCTGCGTACTACTGCCGGGTTTAAATATTACCCAGCGAACAGGCATATCCGGTAAATTATTTTCAATATTGGTCCAGTTAGTTCCGCCATTAGTTGTTTCAAAAACACTTTGTACACCATAATTACTATACGTGACTAAAATATGATTTTCATTCCCTGGTTGTACTTCAATGCAGGATACATAACCTGTGCCTGATTTAATTTTTGTTCCAGCTATAGTAATACTTGCTCCATTACCAGTACTGGCACCATCTACATATACTACACTTCCGTCATCTAAACCAAAATAAACTCTGTCAGCTGTATTGGGAGATACCCGCACTGCAGAAACAGAAGCTGTTGTACCCATTGCTGTAACTGTAACTGATTTTGTTGAAGTTCCGGCTCCTGCGGTTGTAGGCCAGCGTAGATATTTCCCAGCTGTATAACCAGCATATAGAATATCGTTGGCATCATCATAATCAGTTGGATTGATAAACTGCCCGTTATTATCACTCACTTTAGTGGCAAAGGAAGCGCCTCCGTTAGTCGATAACCCAAAGTTGCAGAAAACATAAGCTGCAATTTGTGTATTGGGTGTAGTTTGACTGATATGACAGAAAGCCCCATCACCACCATATACTTCTGTAGCAGCTCCAATGCCTGAAGCATTTATACTGTTGGTGCCATTATCTTGTGCACCTGCTAATAAATAATTATTTCCCGAAGTGGGATGAATATCTGCGGCATAGAATTGAGTAATATTATAACCATTGTTTTTATTGGCCCAATCAGGCCTTGTAGTACCACTTGTATTTAGATTGGCAGAATAAAAAATTCCACCATCACAACCAATAATGCCTTTAGATGAACTTCCCGGTGCAAAAACAAAAGCATGATGATCCGCATGAACAGTAGTAGAAGCTGTAGCCCATGAAGCATTTCCGGCCCAGTCAGTCATTTGAGTAAAAGTGGCACCTCCATCAGTACTCCTTAAATCATCTACTCCTCCAATATATAAACGATTGGCATTTGAGGGATCTACAGCGGCAATAAGATCATACCAGGCTTGTGAACGGGTAAATATGGAATTGGCCCCCTGGTCAAAAATAGTTGGTACCGATCTTGATGTCCAGCCACTGCCTCCATTTGTACTTTGGAAAATTCCTGTTACATCATCACTGGCAGCTCCCTGGCAAAGTAAATACAATGTTTGTGCGTCGGAAGGTGCAGTGGCAATTTCTACTCTTGCAAATGCCCCGGACGGGGATACATCAGTCCATGATGCTCCTCCGCTGACAGCAGTTGATTTATAAATATGACCATAAAAACTGGCAGTATAAATATCATTGTTGGCTGCTAATTCTATATCCGAAATATTTCCATTTAAAACACTTGTCCACGTCGTACCATTATCGGTAGATTTTTTTACTCCCGTTCCTGTTGCGGCAAAAACAACTCCGCTGCTGTTAACAATAATTTTTTGAATGTAATTGAAAGAAGAATTGTTGGTAGACGATAATTGTGTCCATGTAGTTCCGCCATCAGTGCTTTTCCATATACCTAAACCACGCAAAGCATCCAAATTTCCCCATACTTCACCGGTGCCTGCATACATTATTTGATTATTGGAAGGATCTTGTGCCAGACAGGAAATAGCAATATTATCCAATACATCCGTAATCTTTATCCAGCTTGGCGAAACTGCAGTTATATCATTACATTTCCATAACCCACCGGATACCCCACCGGCAAAAACCACATTGTAAGATGGCCCCGCACTTAAATCAAATAACAATGCACGGGTTCTGCCACCAACATTTGATGGCCCCCTTTCGATCCACTGTACACCACTGATGGCTCTTTGTGAAGCCAACCTGGTTTTCATATATTGCTGAGCTGTTAATAATCTTTCTTTTGGAATAGCATTAATGCGGGGATCTTTTGTCTTGTTGAATTCCTGCTTTAATAATTCTTTAAAAAAATCATATTTAGTCATTCCTTTCGGGAGATTTTCGTCCTGAAATGATATCTTATTTTTTAAACCGATAGCTAATAAGAACAAAAAAGAAAAACAAGCAAGAATAATAAAAGCGGGGGATAGTGGCTTCTTACTCATAAAATGGCTGGATTTAGTAAATTAATTTGGAAGAACCGGCCTATTAAAGTTATATTTTTACTGCAAAACGAGGAAAATAATAATTTGCCGGTATGGGAGAGCCAGTGAAGTATTACTAAAAGAGAAAAAACAAAGACATGCGAAATAAAAACTCAATAGATTAGGATGTTTGGTTTTTCACAGAGATCCTTAGCATGAATAAACTTTAATTACTCTTTTATTTTGTTGCATGCTTTGCCACAAAAATATTTATTAAGCAAATTAAAAACGGTATGCCGGACATCGTACCTGTTTCAGGTTGTTCTGGAATATAGAGTTATAGAGATTACCGAATTTATAAGCCAGTCTAAAAGTATAGGCAAAATAAGCGTCGTTCCTTTTAGGATTGCCTCTTTTCCTACCCGGACCATAAGGAGAACGTAATTGTAAGTTGGTTATACCTTGCCCAAGAAAATACCTGGCATATGTCTGTTGTTGCGCTGTTAGATAAGGAGCAATTTGATTAATATCAGCATAACGGGTACTCACGTCATCAATATAATCTGTAAAAGTTTTTCTATGTAATACTTCTATACCAATTACCCATCTGTCAGTCACATCATATTTTATACCTAAACCGAGGGGAATTATTAAGCCAGACAAATCGTATTCCTTTCTTCCTGCTATAATTCCTTGCCCTTCCAGCCTTAATGGCTTTAAATCTACCCAGGTTGTTTTTCCGGTTGCGGGGTTAACATAAGGTGATTGTGGGTTAAAATGAAACCAACCGGCTCCTACTACACCATAATATCTTAGCCTCGGCACATAATCGTATTTCATATTGGATAAAACGGATGGATAAAGTTCTATAGCACCATACACTTCCTGTATATTAGAACGGAATTCAATATCTCTTACTTTGCGGGTTAACTCCCAGTGTCCATTTGTTTTGATGTATGAATCATCACCCGTTAACTGGGTTATACTTCCTGCAATTCTGAACCCAAGCCACTCACTCGGGTAAATGGAGAGATATAGACCTTTCATTAATTTGGTTACAGGAAAATTATAATCTTTAATAAAATAGGTCCCTTTACCCCTGTGTCCGCCTAAGTCGCCAAGAAATACAGAAGGTCCTATATCAAAACCTGCTTCATACCGGATTTTACCAAAAGATAAATTTACTTGTGATTGAACAGCTGTTGGAATGAGAAAAGACGTGATAATCAGGAAATAGGTAAGCTGTTTAAGAAAGTGTAAGCCACGGTTTCTCATACTACTGGATTTTAGGTTTTCTTTATTCTCTGGATATTGAGAACTCAATATTAGAAAAGATTTGGCGGCAATCCAAATTTTTATAGTGGAAAATGTTCCCATCATGCAGCATTTTGGTTCTATAACTTACTGAAAACGAAGAAACACTGAATTTATTTCGTATTTCTACTATTAAGATAGAAAAAAATACTGATATGTGATATTATCCCAGCATCATTTCAATATGTTCAATCCCGTCTTCCAGATAGATTTCGCTGGTCTGTTTAAAACCAAGGGATTCATAAAATTTTTTAAGATATAATTGAGCGCCAATTTTTATTGGAACCTTTCCAAAGAGTTCATATGTTTTAGCTATCCCGGATTGCATCAATTTTTTACCGATGCCTGTTCCTCTTGCTTTGGATGAATTTACCACCCTGCCAATAGAAGCATATTGGTAAGCAACTCCCGGCGGAACAATACGGATATAGGCAATCAGGTGACCATCTTTCCAACCCATATAATGCCAGCTTTGCTGGTCTTTATTATCTGCATCCTGAAACACACAATTTTGTTCTACCACAAATACTTCATTTCTCAACTGCAATATTGCATAGAGTTCGTGAGGAGTTAAATCAT
>JBLMVP010000203.1:0-8534 GCA_050256755.1 Sphingobacteriales bacterium
ATAAAGCGTTCGCAAACTCTCTAATCCTTTTTTATTACTTGTTTCCACAATGCGATAACGCTGCAGGTTATTTTGTACAAACACAAAGTTGTTTTCAGTATAGATATCAATCACTAAAGGACTTTCAGTATCTGCAGTGTTATGTTTTATGGCGTTTTCCACGAGGTTTTGCAAAGTAACGGGTACAATATATTTATTGTAACAGTCTTCAGCCACCTTTATATTTACCACCAATCCGTTTTTAAAACGTATTTGTTGAAGCTCAATAAAGGTTTTTACAAATTCCAGTTCATCCTGCAGCCGTACAAGTTCCTGTTCGCTGCTTTTTAAAACATAGCGATACACTTTACTCATGTCATCTAAAAATACGGCAGCAGTTTTTGGATCTGTTTTAATAAGACTTCGTAACGAAGTAAGAGAATTAAAAAGAAAATGCGGGTTGAGGTGTTGTTTAAGGTTTTCAAATTGTACAACCGTTTTTTCTTTCTCCAGTAGTTGTGCTTTGTTATGCAGTAATAATAATTTCTCCCGATGCTGAAGACGATACCTGAAGAAGAGAAATAATAAACCCCCAACAAAAAGCAGTACCAGCAAACGAAACCACCATGTTTTGTAAAAAACAGCAGCGATAAAAATATTTATGATTTTCTCGGCTGCATCGTACTTTGTATTAGTTACTACTTTATAATGAAAAGTATAGTTACCCGATGGTACATTAGTATAATTAAGTTCCCTGCTTGTAGTAAAAATCCAGTCTTTATCGAATGGCTCTAATTTGTAAGCGTAGGTACATTGATAAGGATTCATGTAATTAAGACCGCAAAGGTCAATGCTGAAATAATTTTCATTGTACTTTAAGGAAAGGCTTTTTAACTCTTCCGGGTTGAGTATATTAGTTATTTCTTTTCCATTAACCTTAAAAGCGGTGAGGTAAGCGGGTGTTGGCTGCTGGTTTTCTTTGTAATCTTCTCCACGAAAAAGTAAGAAACCTTTGTACGTGGGGAATACAAATAAATTATCGTGAGTGCAAAATGAAGCCTGTTCATTAAACTGGTTGGTAAGTAATCCATCATTTACATCAAAACGTTTCAAATTAGATCTGCTGCTGTCGAAAACACATAAGCCATTAGAAGTACCAATCCAAAGCCGGTTATATTGATCCACCATTAAATTATTGGTACGTCCGGAAGGCAATCCATTTTCTTTAAAATAAAATTTTGATTTATGCTGTTGCGGATCATAAGCTGTCAGACCTTCTTCAGCACCGATCCATATAATACCATTTTTGTCTTCGGCAAATGAAGAAAACCGGGTATCAAAAACAAGCGAGTCTTCTATTGATAATTTCTCAATTTTTTTCCTGTCGATATCATACATAATAACACCCGTATTCAAAAGACCAATCCAAAGCCGGTTATGGCTGTCTGTAAATAATGCCTGGACATTTTTATGTGCATAGGGCGATAAGAGACTGTCTTTGGAAAGATCATCAAAACGATTTTCTTTTCTGATGTAATGATATAATCCCGAAGCAGCACCAGCCCATACCTCACCTTGCTTATCTTTAGTCATCATCCAGAAAAATGAAGGGGCTATTCCCTGTTTTTCATCAAAGAAATCAGTTTTCCCCGTTAAGGGGTGCAATCGGTTTAGCCCCTTGGCAGTTCCAACCCATAAATCATTATTGTCATCATATAAAAGAGAACGGATAGAATTGGTATAAAACAAATTTTTCTTTCCATTTTCGTTGGCAAAAACTTCGTACTTGCCTGTTTGCCGGTTATATTTTGACAATCCAATTGCAGTAGCAAGCCACAAATTCCCTTCTTTATCTTCACAGGCAGATCGTGACCAGCTATCCAATAAAGAATGATTTTTATCAAACGATAATAAAATTGAATAAAAAAGATTTTTATCAGGACTAAAATAACTAAGACCATAACCGGAGGTACCAATCCATATGGTAGAATTATTGTCCTGGTAAATACAGGAACTTTGGTTACTCACTAAACTATTTGGTACAAAAGGATTGTTTTTATAATCAGTAAAGGATTGTTCTTTTTGATTGAACAAGGTTAAGCCGGAAAATGCAGAAGTAATCCAGATTCGGTTTTTGTTATCTGCAAATACCCTTTGAACAGCATTAGCAGCCCAGCTTTTTTCTTTCTTAAAAAAATAATCATAAGAGATGGTAATACCGGTTGAGAGATTGATTTTTTTTAAGAACGGCTGAGGCTCCAGGCAAACCTCCCATAAAGAACCACTGGCATCAGCAGCTGCCGACAAAACCAATTCATTACTGCGAACTGTAGTGCCGGAAATTTTATAGTTAAGTTCCCCGTAATATCTTGAAAGCGGGTTAAATATTTTTACCCCTTTGAGTGACGCAATATACCAGTTACCATCAGCTGATGCTGTGAACTGTCGCATAGGTACACTAAATATTCTTTGAAAAGCAGTATCATTATTGAGCAAAAATCTTTTGATTATTTTTTGCTTTGTATCTGTAATCCATAACCCCCGGTCAGTAGCCAGCCAGATGTTCTCTTTAGAATCTTCCCGGATGTCATATACAGCTGTAGTCAATTGAGAAGGATAAGCACTGAAGTTGTTAGTGGCATAATTATACTTGCATAAACCACTGTTCGTTCCTGCCCAGAGATTTCCTTTTTTATCACAGAAAAGTGACAATACATAGTTGTTACTTAAAGAAGTGCTGTCTTTTTGTTTGGAGAAATATGTTTTGACAGAGATACCATCAAAACGATTGAGACCATAGGATGTTGCTATCCAGATAAACCCGTATTTATCCTGGGTAATTGCATGTACAGTTCCATCACTTAACCCATTACTGGTAGTAAGATGCCGGAAATTAAAAGAAGGAGGTTGTGCAAATGCAATAAGGTATGTGATGCTGCAAAGAAAATAAAGGAGAAATTTTCTCAGTAATAGATTGTAAAAATTGGTTGGTGCAGCCATATTACTTTTAAAATTATAGATAATTAAGTAATGCCCAACCTGAACAATGGGAAACGGATAAAATAACCAGTGAAATGAGTTAATGAAAGGGTGAACCGCAGGTTAATAAATATGCCCTGTGCAACTTTTAGGTGCACAGGGATATTAATACAGTATTTTTTCAGGCAGCATTTTTGGCCTGATCACTCACCCCAATCATAGCGGCAGATAAAATACTGTAACATTGACTCCATGCTTCTTTGAGTTCATTGTTCCAGTGCTCACCTAAGCCTTTTTCAAGTGTCCACAGCAAAGCTTCGCCAACGGCAATATAATGGACAGGTTTTACCCCGTACTTCACATGACGATGGGCAAGTTTAGCAATATCATCTGCAACTGAATCCAACCTGTTTAAACTGCTGATAACATAACCAAGTGTAGTAAGTAATTTTTTTGATTGTTCACTCAGGGAGTTGCGGAACATTGGCTTTACCTCCGGCGCTATTTCAAATAAACGTGTGTAAAAGAGATTGCCTACCGTTTCGGGATCAATAGCGGAAACTAATGTCCAGCTTGCCCTGATTAATTCAATTTGTTTTGTTGTCATAAAAAATGTTTTAATAGTTTATAAGTTTATTTATTGTACACATAGGAATAGTGAGTATCATTATTGGTGTTGACATTATGAGCAGTAACTTTAACAGGGTAACCATCGGAGTCAAATTCGTAGCTGAGCTGAGATTCAAAAACCTTTTTATCGGAGCCGTCAATTTCTTCCATTTTAGTTACGAGATTTTTGTTTCTGGCACCGGCAAGATTGTCTGTAGTTATAACAATTTTCTGAAACTCAATTCCGGTGTTGTCTGTTTTATCTGAATAAGTATATTGCCAGGTGAGATATAGCATGTTGCTGCTGTCGTAATATTTTATTTTGCTCACATTGCCATTAGTATATTCGTAAGTAACATAACCCCCTAATATTCCATTAGTCGTATAAGTTCGTTTTGAGAAATAACTTCCTGCGTATTCATATGTATCATTTCGGAGTGATGAAACGTTGGGAGTGGTATATTGAGTCCAGTCAGCTTTTATGGCAAAGCCTGTATTGTCCTGTGTCAACACACCTTCGGCATATATTCTGTTCTCACTCTTTATAAATTCAGTAAAGAGACTTTTCCATTGGTGTAGGCATAATCAAATTTATTATATCCGTCTTCCACTGAGAGAAGTCTGCTTTGATTATCATATCCAAAAACCATGTTGTCAATTGGAGACTCCATACAATTAAATTGTACCAGTTTTTTAGAAACAGTTACCTGTTGCTGAACTGTTGACTCTTTTTTACAGCTTACTGCAGCAAGCGTTATGAAAAACATAACTGTAAGTAAAGGCGGTGTTTTTTTTATTTTTATCATTTTTATTTTTTAAGTACAAAAATGTAAAACAGTAAACCGCTTTTAAAATTTAGTCATGGCAAACAGCTAAAAAAATCAATGAAATGATTAAAAGATAAACTGAAGCGAAGTATGCAGCCAAATTAAAGGAATTATTGGTGAAGTAAGTAAGTTGCCTTATCGCAGGAATATGTTTTTGTCCTGATTTTTTCTTTTATTTTCAGCTCAGCTTTTCATTTTTACACCTGCCGGTATATTTTATCGGTTTGGCTTCTGTTAATTTTTATGAGTTTGTTTTCCGTTACAATTTTACTTTTCAAAAACATTCATCACTAAACTTTAAAAATGAAAAAATTTCTCTTTTTAATCAGTTAGCATCTTTTATACACCTGAATCCAACAGTTGCATTTCTTTCAAAACCAGGTGATACTCTTAGCAACATTTGCCGGTAATGCAATGGTTTGGGACCACCTTGCACAAACCACCAGCTTCCACCCGGCTTATAATAACTGCCACCTTTCAAGATGATATACTCGTAGGTATCATTCTGGTACCAGTCGTTGGTCATTTGCCATACACAACCAACAAGATCGTAAATCCCGAATGGATTTACTCCTTTTTTATATTTACCAACCGGGTAAAGTTTACCATCACCTGTGTTGCAGAGAGACGGACTGGGAGTTCCGTAATCAATCAGGGTTAAAGTAGTACTTATATTTTTTTGTTGATTGCTGTTTTGTTTATCATCATTTCCCCAGGGCCATAATCTGCCATCAATAGTTTGGGCAGCATACTGCCATTCTTCTTCAGCAGGCAAACGTTTACCAGCCCAGCTTGCATAAGCCCTGGCATCTTCATAACTAATATTGACGACAGGAAAATTTTCTTCGCCGGTTTTCGGTTTACTGTTAAACCAGTGTTTTAAAAAATTCACTGTGTCTGTGGGATGATAACCGGAAGCATCCATAAATGTTTTGAATTGACTGTTGGTAACAGGGAACTTATCCATATAAAAACTTTTCATTGAAATAGTTTTTGGAAAATCTTTTTTGGGATAAGATATAAATTCATCACCATTCACTACACGCATAGTAAAATTTCCCGCAGGTATTTTAACCATTCCTTCCGGAACATTATTTGCCGGTAAAGTATTTTTAGTTTCAGAAATTAATAAAGGTGTACCGGGAGGAATAAAAAGAATGGATTCATCCAGCAGATCATCGCCATCAAAAAGCTGAATCACATACTTGCCCTCAGTTCTTCCAAATTTTTCAAAGAGGTGGAAAGAAACCAGGTTTGATTTTATTTCATAAGCGGTCTTTTCATAAGATGGATTGCCCCGCCAAATTTTTAGATTTGTTCCTTCTTTTGCCTTGATGGATATTTTGTCCCCTTCCATTTTTACATTTAATAATTGAGCAAGATGGGCAATAGCAATTACTGTTCCTTCATTATTTGTGCCCAGGTACTTTTTGTTGAATGATTCAAGCTCAGCTACAGCATAATTTTTACCGCTGCTGTTTTTTAATTTCACTTCTTCATGATTCCAAAGATCAACGTAATGGTAACCTGGTTTTATTTTCGCTTCAAACAGAGCATCATTAAAACCTTCAGGCAGTAAACTGAAAATAGTATAAACCGTTTTAGTTTTACCCGGCCAGCAGTTGATATAAATTTTATCCTTCAGGGAAGGGATAAGAGGAGTCCATTCATTTGAGATGAAATTAGCCGAGTTTTCTTTCAGGATTCTTACACACTTTCCCCAATACCTGTACTCTTCATCTATCCATTCCTGTCTTCCCGGCCGCATGATGTTTATTTCTACTCCATAACCATTGAATAAAGCAGAATTGTATTCTCTTCTGATTCTTTCTTTATTAACTTCCGCTACACGGAAGATTGCAAAATCAGGTTTTATTAGTTTATTTAGATTCAGCAACGGCACATAATAAATATCATTATGTACCCGGCCGGAAATAATTCCCTGCATATCTTTTGGAACAGCCATGCCCTCACTGTATAATACAACACCGCGTTTAGCTTTATCAGCTGCTAATTGCAATGCATTACTTCCTTCTGCTTTTGTATCCAGCACCACACCATCAGCATCAATATTCTTTATGAAATCACTCATAGTTTGCAAAGAAGCCTTTTCGTCTTTATCATCCCAGGGATTATAACTAATGAAATACTTTGTACCTAAGGAATGGGAAAAATTAACCAGTTCTTTTTGTTTAGCCAATCCTCCGGGCAGATCTTCCATCAGGTTCCACTGTGTCCGTTGATCCAATCCTAGCACCGGCCAGGTAGGCCAGATAGTGAAAATATCATCACCGCCATAAAGCTTTTTCTTGTCCGGTAAAAATTCATAGTATTTGTAAGCACTGTCTTTTGCACTGTAATAATTCTTTTCCCATGCCATCATCAGGTGCATAGTATAGGAATGACGGATGTATTCAAGATCTTTTCTTTGATACAAAGTGTTATCAAAATTTTTTACTTCATAAAGTATTTTCTCCTGGAAACATTTTTTTAATGACTCATGCCAGTCACCATCAGTAATGTCAGCATAAAAATCAAGACTGATCTTTTTACCAGGTTGTAAAATATATGGACTACGGTTGAGCAGATAATTCTGAATACTGTCGTTTGATCTGCGTATCAGAGCATACAAGGTTTTATTATTACCTAATTCAACTGCAGCAAAATTTAAATCGTTATTGTTATGAGGAACAACCACAGCTACCGGTTCTTTTCCCGGCTGGTATAAAAATGAACGACTGGTATCAGTAAGGGAAGTTCCGGAAATATAATAGTGTTTTTCATTTGCCCCGAATGGAATAATATTCGAAATGGTGACTGGGGTTTTACCGTTATTGGTGAAAGTAAGAGTTAACTTATATCCATCTTTAAAATCTTTATCTGGTTCCTGGAGCAGATGAATAGAGTAATCAGAAAAAAATTGTAAAAGCTCTCCATTTGAATTGATAAGTTTCTTATTCAGTTCCATGGAGAAGAGCGGCAGGGAAATGGGTAACGTTTGATGTTGCAGTTTCAGCTCCTTAACAGTAATTGGTTGGTTGTTTTCAAAAACAAGTTCCTTTAATTCCTGTGCATACATATGGATGGAGGAAAAAACAAACGATAACAGAAGTAAAACTTTTTTCATACAGCAATTTTAAAATTACAATTTTTAAACAAGTGCTGATATCTTAGATTTGTTGGTCAAATTAATAACTATGTACCAGACAATACTGACTTTACTGGAAAATGGAATTTTAACTATCACCATCAATCGGCCTGATAAATTAAATGCACTGAATAAAACAGTTATTGAAGAATTAAGTGCTGCGCTGGATGAAGTGTATGATAATCCTGAAATTAAATCTGCCATCATAACCGGCGCTGGCCCAAAAGCTTTTGTAGCCGGTGCTGATATCAGTGAATTTATTTCATTAGACGTCCAGGCAGGGAAATCGTTGGCTCAAAAAGGGCAGTATATGGTATTTAGTAAAATTGAAAATTGTCCCAAACCAATTGTGGCAGCAGTGAATGGTTTTGCGTTGGGCGGTGGCTGTGAGTTAGCCATGGCCTGTCATTTCAGGTTCGCAGGTGAAAATGCAAAATTTGGTCAGCCCGAAGTGAATTTAGGATTGATACCTGGTTACGGTGGAACGCAACGTTTAACACAATTAATTGGAAAAGGAAAAGCAATGGAGCTGATGATGACAGGTAATATAATTGATGCCGGCGAAGCAAAACAACTTGGTCTCGTTAATTATGTTACCACTCCTGAAACTTTAATGGAACAAACTAAAAAATTACTGGAAATAATAATGACTAAGGCGCCGGTAGCTGTTAAACATATCATCAACCTTACCAATATTGCTGCCCGTGGTGATGTTGATGGGTTGCAGAAAGAAATAGATGCTTTTGGCGAATTGTTTGATACAGCAGATGCCAAAGAAGGAACCGCGGCTTTCCTGGAAAAAAGAAAACCCATTTTTACCGGAAAATAAATAAAAGTTTCACCAGCCCTTTTTTGTTATAACCTAACTTTGCGGCTCAAATAAAATATTATGGAATACAGGATAGAAAAAGATACGATGGGGGAAGTTAAAGTTCCCGTAAATGCCTATTACGGTGCACAAACCCAGCGTAGCATAGACAATTTTAAAATTG
>JBLMVP010000204.1:0-4300 GCA_050256755.1 Sphingobacteriales bacterium
AGAAGGGCTCTTTTTTAAGAGCCCCTTTTTTTTGACTAAAAATAAACAACAGCTATTTTTTAATTATATAATTCCATCCATAAATATCTTCAGATCTTCCGGTGCGTATATCTTCCAGCTGTTGTTTTAGCCTGTTCATTAAACTGTTTACTGTATAAAACGGAAGTTTATAATCTATTTCATCAATTTGAATCAAATTAATTGGTGCCACTACCGCTGCTGTCCCCGCACCAAATGCTTCGGTGATTTTATTTTGCCGGAATGCAGTCACCAATTCATCAGTACTGATTCTTCTTTCTTCCACTTCAATACCTCCATCTTTTGCAAGCTGAATTAATGAATCCCGTGTAACTCCATCCAGAATGGAATCAGATAATGATGGCGTAATTAATTTCCCATCGATTACAAACATCACATTCATCGTTCCTGACTCTTCAATAAACTTATTCTCTTTTGCATCTGTCCACAATACCTGGTCAAAACCTTTTTCCCTGGCTAATTGTGCAGGATAATAAGCCCCACCATAATTACCAGCACATTTTGCAAATCCGGTTCCTCCTTTAGCCGCACGGATAAAATCTCTTTCCACTTTAACACGCAAAGGCTTTGCATAATAAGGACCAACAGGACCAGAGAAAATAATGAACCGATATTCATCCGAAACCTTTACACCAAACTTTGCTTCGCTGGCAAAAACAAAAGGACGTATATATAATGAAGACCCATTTTCCTCCGGCACCCATGCATTATCTGTTTCTATTAACTGCATCAGTCCTTCCACAAATATTTCTTTTGGCACCACCTGCATGCACATTCTTTCCAAAGACTTTACTAAACGACTGTAATGCTTATCAATCCTGAAAATATTTATGGAACCATCTTTCATTCGAAATGCTTTCATTCCTTCAAATACTGACTGCCCGTAATGCAATGCCAGTGTAGCCGGACTTAAAGAAAGATTGGCAAACGGAACCACCTGTGGTGATTGCCATTCTCCATCATAAAAATCACAAATCAGCATGTGATCGGAAACATATTTTCCAAATTCTAACCTGTTAAAGTCAACTTCGTTGATTTTTGAGTGTGTTGTTTTTCTTACTTTGATTTTAGTTACGAGTTCCATAATAAATAATTTATTTAACTTAAAGAAAATGCTACAGCTGCTTTTGCATGAATTAATATCGTATCAAATCAAACCACCTAATCTTTTATTAACGTCCATATCAATATTCCTGTAATAATCAACTATTGATAGCCACCCGGTGCCGCCAATCACTCCGATTGTTTTCATGTCCGAACAGTTGATATTTCAATTTTTGTTTTCAGTTTTTCCAGCAACTCATCGTACAAAGGAGTATCAATTTTTAAATCCTGTCCAAGCTTTACCACTATTCCTGTAAGTGAATCCACTTCCGTTTTATTGCCCCTTTTAAAATCGTTATGCATAGATGTTGTTGAATCATGCGGAAGCTTTAAAATTCTTTCAATCATATTATTAACATCCTGCTCAGTTAATATAATTCCTTTGGCAATGGCTATTACCTTTAATTCATTTATCAGTCCAAGCAGGGCTTGCTTATATCCAGGGTTACTGACAATTGTTCCAATATTTACATTATACGCAGATGTGAATGATGCCAGGGGAGAAATAAAAAGGAATTTTTTCCAAATCACAGATGAAATATCTTCTGTAATAGTTGAACTAATACCTGCCTCATTAAAAAGCTTATTTATTTGGTTCATCTTTTCCGTCAATCTCCCGGATGAACCAAAATAGACTTGTTTTAATTCCCCGCTTTGCTTTACAAGACCAGGTGCTATTAGTTTTGACACAATATAAATACATGCTTCCCATACCTCAGCCCCAGGAAACAATTTCGAAATCCTTTCAGCAGATTCAATGCCATTTAATAAGGACAGGATAATGGTTTCATCAGTAATGCAATGTTTGATTGTCTGCAATGATTCTTCAAGGTCATAACTTTTCACACAACAAATCAGTAAATCAATATTGCCAACTTCTTCCGGCTTACCTGTTATTTTATCTGGATTTACTGTAAACTCTTTATCATTAGTTATTAATTTCAGTCCTCTCTCTTTAATAACAGCGAGGTTTTCGCCTCTCGCTATAAAAATAATTTCTGCCTCCTCAGAATGATGAAATTTCCCCGCCAGCATTCCTCCAATGTATCCACCTACACCCCCCATTCCGAGTATGGCTATTTTTATTCTTTTTCTATCCATTTTTATACTGTTACTGTTTCGTTAATTGAAATCGGGAAGTCCATCAAATCAAATTCAAATTTTTGTGTGCCGATTGTATGATAATGCTTCCCCACCTGAACAAAACCATTCTTTTCATAAAAACGTTTTGCTTTCGTATTACCCACATGCACATTTAACCAAATATATTCCGGCTGAATTGTATGAGCCGTTTCCAGTATTACATTAAGTAAGGCAGCGCCTGCACCGGTACCATGATATTCCTCTAACACATAAATCTTTTGGAGTTCCGTTTGTGTTGCTGCTTTAATTTGTTGATGAGTCGACTGACGTTTAATCTTTGCAAACCCAACCGGCCTGTCATTATCATAAGCAATGAAAAAAATATTATTGAGATTATTGATACTGTTTGCAATCTTCTTTACATCATAAGTCTTATCCAAATATTTAGCCAGTTCATCCTTATTAATAAAGATGGAATGAAAAGCATCATAAAAAGACTGCCTCCCTACTGCTGAAATAATTGCTGCATTAGTATCTGCCGCTTTTATAATTTTGAATGCCATAGCATCATGCATTTTTGATTATAAACACTCTAATCAGTTTTAATATATACATACTGCCCCCTGGCCTACCGGCAAAACAGAGGCAATTACATCTTCTTTTACTTTTTCATCATAAAGTTTTTCAATAGCCCAGCCAATTAAATCAACTGCTGCAAGGCAACCTGCTGCTGTTCCAATGTTGCCGTGTGTTACTAAATGTTTGTCTTCAAGCACATCCACTCCATAACTTCTAAGCGCTTCAAAAGAAGTTGGATAAGTTGTAGCCGAAAGTCCTTTGAGATGTCCAAGTGCAGCAATAATAAGTGCGCCGGAACACATAGAGCAAACAATTTGTTTTTCAGGGTTAAGCTTGAATCTTTTCAAATAAAGTTCATCCTTTATAACAGCTCGTGCACCCGCCCCACTGCCAAAAAAAACAAGGTCTGCATCATTACATTCTTCAATTTGTCCATGAGTAGCAAGTTCAATTCCATTAACAGATTTGTGTGAACTTTCCGTTCCAACTATTTTCACAATAAATTCTTTATCTCTGTATTTTACCCTATTGAGCAAATCCCATGAAAGGAAAATGTCAATATCTGTAAATTTATCAAAGGCTACTATTACTGCTTTTTTCATAATGCTGGTTTGATTTTATTATTTTAAATTAGTTATAGTTTAGTTATTTGTGCTTCTGTAAAAACTTCATCATGCTATTTAACAATTTTATACAGACAGCGCAAATTCCACTGCTGCCTGTGAATGAATTTTTGTAGTATCAAAAACAGGAACAGCAACATCTTCCTGGCTGATTAGCATCGGTATCTCCGTGCAACCTAAAATAATTCCTTCTGCACCTTCTTTTACTAACTGGTTGATGATTGAAATAAATGCCTGTTTTGTTTCCTCAGTAAAAACGCCTCTTCCCATTTCCTCCTTAATTCTTTGTTGCATAAAATTTCTTATTTCAACAGTAGCAGGCACAATGGCCTCAATTCTTTCTTCCTTCAATTTATCTTTATAAAAATCCATTTCCATCGTAAACTTTGTTCCCAGCAAACCCACTTTTTTTATCCCCTGTTTATGTATTTCGCTGGCGGTTGCCGTTACGATGTGAATGACAGGTATATCAATTGTTTCCTCCAGCCTTTGAGCAACTGCATGTGAAGTATTAGCACATAAAATAATGGCTTCGGCACCGGCCCTTTCCAGATTTTTACAGGCATCAAACATTAGCTTATAGGTAGCATCCCAGTTACCTGTTGTATTATAATGCTGAAAATCGTTGAAGTTGACAGAATAAATTATCAATTCAGCAAAATTCAATCCCCCCAATTTTTCATTTATCCCTTCATTGATAAACCGGTAATAATCTACCGTAGATATCCAGCTGGTACCGCCTACTAATCCTAATTTTTTCATACTGTTATTTTATTTTATATTTTTATTTCCTGTGCAGTAATCGTAAAAAACATCGTTGCCTTCAATATCTCTTTCATACTTATAAACATCTTAACATCAGCCCGTTTATA
>JBLMVP010000205.1:0-5429 GCA_050256755.1 Sphingobacteriales bacterium
TCTTTTACATATATACCCACATTGCCATTATAACCTTTAACTAATTTTCCAAGCTGTTGCTGTAATTTTTTGTCTTTTTCTTGAGAAAACACTACCGTGGAAATAACTAATAAAGAAAGTATTGGAAATATTTTTTTCATTTGCAAAAAAATTAAATAGCTTTTCACCGTTTCAAGTTAATGAATTTGTATGGACATTGAATTGCTGCGTGATTATTGTTTAAAAAAGAAATCGGTAACGGAAGAGTTGCCCTTTGGTCCCGATGTTATTGTTTATAAAGTGAAAGGAAAGGTGTTTATGCTTTTACCCTTAGATACAGACCTGTTACAGTTTAATGTAAAATGTGATCCCGACCTGGCGGTTGAACTAAGGGAAGAATATGATTGTGTGAAACCGGGATACCACATGAATAAAAAACACTGGAACACTATTGAAGTGGATGGCGCCCTTAACAGCAAACAATTGAAACAAATGATTGACCATTCTTATGAACTGGTAGTACAATCATTATCAAAAAAACAACAGGAAGATTTAATATAAACTTTATGGGAATTTCTATGGCAACATTGACAGATGTGCCACAACTAAATACGCTGGTTAACTCTGCTTATCGTGGCGAGTTGTCTAAAAAAGGATGGACAACAGAAGCAGATTTACTTGGCGGCATACGTACAGATGAACAAGTTTTAACTTCTCTCATCAATAAAGAAAACTCAGTAATGCTGTTATATAAAAACAATGATACAATTGTGGGTTGTGTTAACCTTCAGCAGCATGATAACAAACTTTATCTTGGCATGTTAACCGTCAACCCTGATTTGCAAGGTGGGGGTGTTGGCAAAATATTATTAAAGGCATCTGAAGATTACGCTAAGGAAAAGGCTTGTACTAAAATTTATATGACCGTTATTTCTATAAGAAACGAGTTAATCAGCTGGTATAAACGACATGGATATAAAGACACAGGGGAAAGAAAACCATTTCCTATGAATGATCCAAAATTTGGCTTACCCAAAAGAGATTTGGAATTTATTGTGATGGAGAAAATGATTTAATCTATATCACTAATAAAAAACATTTTATAAAAAACCCCGTCTCGTTTTCAACCTGACGGGGTTCTGTTTTGTATTCATCAATTTACATCTATCTGCAGAACTTGTCCGCCACCTTTTGCAGGTGGACCAAAACCCCAGTTGGAAACGTAAAGTTTTCCATCTGGTCCCATCGTCATTCCTGTAGGAAGCGAAAGACCGTCTGCAATAATTGTTCTGTTTCCTCCCGGATCAATTCTAATCACTCTTCCCTGTCCGGGTGTGGGAAAATCAGGTGTATTTGGATCATCATCTGGAACTGTCATTTCAAGTACATACATCCTGTCCCTTTTATCTATTACCAAACCAAGCACTGTATTTAATCCTGTTGCCCAATCTTTAGGAGTTCCATCAGGTGTTATTTTTAGAACCTTGGAAGCGCCTCCAGGGATAGGAAACGGGTGAAGATTTCCCACAAAAAAATTGCCATGATATGCTATAGCTGTTGGAACTATGTGTCCCTGGCTGGCAGAAATATCCACCACCCTGCTTATATCTCCTGCAAGTGTTACTTTAACCAGTTCCCCGTGGTTAGGTTCCACTGCATATAAATCTCCGCGGACATTTATCATACTGTACCATGTTCCGTCGGGTTCAAAATCATCTTCTTCCGGATGAGCTACTGGATGGGATTGCTGGTATTCACTCAGGTCAGCAATTAATGACCAGTTACCATCATCATCCACTCTTGCTATACCGTTAGAACTGTGCGATACTCCATGAGAGCATCCTGCACCGGCGAGTAATGCATATAATTGCCCATTCACCCATTCAATATCGGCCACACCTTCTATATCTCCGCCAAAAATTTCATTGGCCTGGCTGGAAGGAAATTTATCACTAACCGTGTGACGAACATGATCGGAAGTGATCATGGAAATTCTACCACCGGTTGGACTTCCGGTATAAGGACCAACAGGGGATACTACCTGGTCGCATTCACCGGCAGTAGATTGATCTCCTCCCAGTCCACCTTCGGCAACATAAAGATTTCCATCAGGACCAAATTTTAACCCACGGGGATTATTTAATCCTTCTGCATATACACGCCAGGAGCCGGTTGCCTGGTTGGCTGAGGGTTTCCTGTTAAGCATGTCCACCCTTGTAGCGTTGTCCGTTTGTTTAACTGTGGATGTTGTTTGTTTCTGACACGAGATGATAAGCAGGATAGCGGGGATGATCGCCGCCATTTTCCCAATGTTTGTTTTGTTCATAATAACCTCCTGTTATTTGATTGTAAATAATGAATAGATAATTGTTCCCGAGATAAGCTATGCTGGCGGACTTTATTACAGGCTTGTCGCTTTTATAGGGTTCGGGTTGGAGAAAGTAATTCTGCTACTTGGTTAACTTATTGGCTGTTAAAACTCCTGCTGCCTAAGAAAAAGCAAACTTGCATTTTATGAGTAAGTAAATATATTCTAAGATAAAATATTTTAGCGGATGTCTTATTAATATCCGGCTTTTCTTTTTGTTACGCCGTATCTTATTAACAAAAAAACGGCGAATACTATGCTGTCTTTTTAATTTTTTTTACCATAATAAATCTCCTGTTGACAAAACCCAAGTGCCCGTAGAGTTTAATTGCCTTTTCATTTGTTTGGGCCACATGAAGGAAGGGGATAATTCCTGCTTCTAAGTTTTTATTAGTAACACAGGCAACCAATTGCCGGGCATAACCACGGCCAGTGTATCCAGGACGTGTAACTACGCCGCTAACTTCTGTAAATCCATTCATCCGCATACGTTCGCCGGCGAGAGCAACTAATTTACCATTTTCGCGGATGCCATAATATTCTCCCATTAATCTTATGCCAGGATTATAATAACCCGGCTGTACCAGGTTGATGAGTGTTTCAATTTCACTGGCTGCATCATCCTCCATTTTTTCTATAACTGTATTGTCAGTAACTGTTTTTATTTCCGTTGTACAAATCATTTGCTGGCAGAGCAATTCTGTTTCTAGAATGTAGTTTGTAGGAAGTGCCGGCAATTCATCAAAAAAGTAAACACCCTCTTCCTGTTCAATAAACGGATCGATTTCTTTCAGTATGTTTTTATTGGAAGAAATATAACCAACCCATGGAGCAATGCTTCTTTGGTACTTCTTTATTTCATCGGTGCCAATAGCAAAGGGTTGGTGTATTTCTGTTAAGGAATACCAGGCCGGGTTGTTTAATTTATAATATTTATCCTTCATTGTTTCTCTTGTTGGCACAGGTATACACAGATTATTGTGGAAGTGATGCTTCAAATTTTTTAAAACGTTGTTCCAGGTCAGCTTTTAATTTGTTTTTTACAGATTCCTCTTTTATAAAACTATATTCGATACTGTTGAACACAAATTTTTTAATTTGTTGATAGCTGATGGATGGATAGCGCTTGGCTAATAGTACAAATTGCTCGGTATGACTGGTTCGTAAAATAGCCATATCATCTGTACTGATAACTATAGGTACTGCAAAAGACCGGTAAAGTTCTAATGGGTGACGATCGTCTTTTACTTTTAAAATGAACTCATTACTGGCTAAATTTATTTCCACCGCAATTTTGTTTTTACTCATATACCTTAACAGGTCATAACAGTTTTCTTCATAAGCCATATCCACACCGTGACCAATGCGTTTAGCACCGGCGGTATGTACTGCTGCATTGATATGCCAGGTTAATTATTCCGGTTGCACTAAACCCATGGTTAATTCACCGGCATGCATGGTATATTTTACAGCCGGATATTTTTGATGACAAAATTTAAACATCAGCATATGTAACCAGTAATCACGCATGGATACTTCCCCATCTTCGGGGGCTACTATGTTTACACCAACAATTAAATCACTTTTCTCTGCTGATATAAAACTCATCACCAAACTTTTAAACAAATCCACCGGCGGCATAAAGCGAAATACAAAATTTTGGTACCTCATCGTAAATCTTTCGTCATCTATCTTTAAACTATCATGGAGTTTTTCAACAAAATTTTTATTGAAGGCTATAGCCTGTACAACAGCTCCCCTGTTGAGTATGGAGTCATAAATTGTTCCCAGCAATTGCATTACTTCTTTTTCATTTCGGTTGAAAGCAAGTTGCCGGAGTGAATTATTATACCCGTTAAGATCCTTGCTTTCAATAGTAAAATGAACCGGGGAAAACTGTGTTTCAATATAACTCACATTGTCTTTGATGGCTCTGTTCTTTGTTTCCATCAATCCTTCTGCAAGATGTCCTTCCACTGCCGGCCAGAATTTATCAAAGCTTTCAAAGAATAATTTATCAGAAGGATGTAGCCCTGGATAATAATCTTTAATGGACCAATGGCTCAAAATTTTTATTCGGTAGTTCTCCAAAAGTCCCTGTTTTTCCAATTCAGAAAATTTTATCCAGTCGTTTCCCATTCCTTTTTCTTTTGTCACGGCCATTGTCTGCGTATTGAGATAAAAATCTTCTTTTATCGCTCTATCGAGCAAAGGTTCTGCGTAAAGAGAACCGCCGGAATGATGATGCAAATCACCACCCTTTGGCATCTGCGACATGAATGCCGTTAATTGTGCTGTATTGTTACGGATCTTTTGGAAATATTTTTCTGCAGCTGGCTGAGCATGAGTAAGCACAGAAACAAATAGCAGCAGCACCGTTAAATTTTTACCCATCGACTATGATTTATCGTTGTTGGCTGATGTAAAAGGGGCACAAATTTAAGTCGTTTGCAGCTTTTTTTGCATTGAACGGAATAATATACAATTTATAAAACGTAAGCTTATCCCAATAGGCCCCTTTTTGTTTTAATGAACCCGTTCTACTATTTAAAAAAAATACGGCCTTGAAAATTCTTGGGATTTCTACATTCCAGTACCGTCCAGTTGCGTTCTTCCTTGATCTGATTTAAACTAACCCAAACTGTGCACTTAACTCCAGCATCTTATCAATTGGTTTCTTAGCTGCCAGTCTTAATTCTTCATCCATCAAAATTTCCGGCACTTCATATTTCATACACAGGTAAATTTTTTCCAATGTATTTAGCTTCATGTGCGGGCAGTCATTACAGGCACAAGAATTATTGGGTGGGGCAGGTATAAATGTTTTATGCGGCGACGATTTTTGCATCTGGTGCAGGATACCCGTTTCGGTTGCCACTATAAACTCATTAGAGGGGTCTTGCTTCGTGTATTTTAATAATTGAGTAGTACTTCCAATAAAATCAGCAATGCGCAGCACGGGCTCCTCACACTCCGGGTGAGCTATTGTCTTTGCATTTGGGTGCCGCACTTTTAATTTAGTAATTTTTTCCAGGCTAAATATTTCATGCACCATACAGGCACCATTCCACAATACCATGCT
>JBLMVP010000206.1:0-9782 GCA_050256755.1 Sphingobacteriales bacterium
CAATGCACCTGTAGCATTGCGAATGGGTGAAATCAACAAGCTTTCAGAGTTATGCGGAAATGCACCTGTAATACCCGCTGATGTTACTAATATGGATGATTTAAAAAATCTTTTTGACAAAGCCATGGAACATTTTGGTGGTAAAATTGATTTTGTGCTGCATTCAATTGGTATGAGTTTAAATGTCCGTAAAGGCAAGCATTACACTGAAATAGATTATACCTGGAACCAAAAATCATTGGATATATCTGCCATGAGTTTACACCGTGTCCTTCGCACAGCATGGGATATGGATGCCATTAATGATTGGGGAAGTGTTATAGCACTTACTTATATAGCTGCTCAAAGAGTTTTTCCTGATTATAATGAAATGGCGGATGCCAAAGCATTGCTTGAAAGTGTAACTAGGAGTTTTGGTTATCACTATGGTGTTAGAAATAAAGTACGTGTCAATACCATTTCGCAGTCTCCTACTAAAACAACAGCGGGCAGTGGTGTTAAAGGGTTTGATGGTTTTGTTTCTTATGCAGAAAAAATGAGCCCGTTAGGTAATGCTAACGCTGATGATTGTGCTAATTATTGTATTACTCTTTTCAGCGATTTAACCAAATTTGTTACTATGCAGAATTTATTCCATGACGGAGGATTCTCTTTCACCGGGGTAACACAGGCTGTTATTGAGCAAATGGAAAAGTAAGCCTTGATGCTGGATACTTGTTGTTTAGTTACTCCGAAAGAATCTTCCCAGACTGGGTAATTAATATTTTAACCTATCAACCGGAACAATAAAGCTCCGATTCCGTATACAACGGTTACAATAAAAATCCCTTTAGCTGTTTGGTCTTTTTGTGCATTAATGTAAAGGGTAAAAATGGCTGCATTAGCCAGTAAAGATAAACTGACAACAACCGTTATTAAACTCTTGTTTATTTTCAGGAATTCAAGAAACTCCATAAAACTAAAAGTTGGGAAAAACTTTACAAAATAATAAATGGCAAAGCCAAAAAAGGGTGCTATGATTCCCAATACAATTCCTAATCTGAGGTTATCTCTTTTAAGCATCAGTGGTTCCAGGTTTTTTCTAAATGTTGTTTTAAAACGTAATTCGTTAAATCAAATTGTACGGGCACCACACTCACATAATTATTTTTAAGAGCCCATACATCCGTTTCTTTACTTTTATCAAAGTTGACAAATTCGCCGGTAAGCCAGTAATATTTTTTTCCTCCGGGATCCCGTCGCTCATCAAAATCCTCTTCATATTTGGCATACGCCTGTTTGCAAACTTTTATTCCTTTAATTAAGGAGTCATCAACATTGGGGATGTTTACATTTAAGCAAAAATGTTTGTCGATACGTTTCATTTGCAGAACTTTTTCAACAATCAATCTCGTATATTTCCTGGCACCGGAAAAATTTGCTTCCAGGCTGAAATCTAATAATGAAAATCCAATGGAAGGGATATTTTCTATTGAAGCTTCAATGGCCGCACTCATTGTACCGCTGTAAATAACATTGATGGAATGATTGGCGCCGTGATTGATACCGCTTAAACAAATATCCGGTTTACGGTGTAATATTTTATCTACCGCCAGTTTTACACAATCTACCGGTGTGCCGCTGGTACTCCATGCTTCCACGCCTTCATATATATGTGATGCATGCATGCGTAACGGGAAACCAATAGTTATTGCATGCCCCATTCCTGATTGTGGTTTATCTGGAGCTACCACAATTACTCTTCCTAAATCTTTTACTGCTTCTACCAGGTTGCGGATGCCCGGTGCCGAAATTCCATCATCATTGGTAATAAGGATTACCGGTTCTTCTTTTTTCTTTTTAGTTGCCATATTAAATCAGCTGTAAAAGTCTGTAATAATTGGTGTTTGCCCAAACCCAAGTTTGAACCGTTACAAAAAAATAAAAATAAATTTTGAAAAGCTAAAATAATTAGTATTTTGCAGCTAAATCCATTAGCGTATGTCAATAGCTGGCAAAAATTTAAAATACCTGCGCAAGTTGCGTGGGTGGACTCAGGAAGAATTTTCAAACAAATTAGGAATTAAACGTTCTTTAATTGGTGCCTATGAAGAAGAAAGGGCCGACCCCAGGCTGGAGGTGCTGGAAACAGTTAGTGAGATGTTTAAACTCACCTTTGATGATTTATTAAGGAAAGATCTTGGTGAAACGAAAGGAGGTAATTACCTGGCTAAACGTCGTCAGCAAAAATTGCTGGCCGACAGTAATGTTATCCATTTTGTTCCTGTAAAAGCAGCAGCCGGATACCTGGCTGGTTTTGCCGATCCTGAGTTTATTGATGAGTTAAACACATTCACCTTACCTATGCTTACATCAGGTAATTACCGGGCATTTGAAATTATTGGTGATTCCATGTTGCCTACACCCAGTGGTTCTGTAATAGTAGGGGAGAAGGTAGAAGGACTGGATGATGTAAAAAGTAATTTCGCTTATATTGTTGTCAGCAGGAATGAAGGAATCGTTTATAAACGGGTGCTGAAAAATAACCGCTCCAAAAATAAATATACACTGATGAGTGATAATCCCCAGTACCAGCCATACCAGGTAAATGCTGAAGACATTATTGAAGTATGGCAGGCCCAGGTGGTGATTAATAAAGTAGGTTCACAGCAAAGATGGGATGTTGGCTCACTTAGTAACCTTGTAAGCAATTTGCAGGAGCAGGTTAGTATGCTGAAACGAAAGATGAATTAGTACTTGTTTTCAGTGTTTAAATAGTAAGGCCTTACAAAAGGCCTTTTTCTTTTTTATTCTTATAAATGGCAGGATTTATGGAATGTTTTTTCAGGTATTTTTACAACCATAATTTTAATCCATGGCTTCAATTCTTGAACAGGTAGAAGATTTTTTTCAAAGCTGGAAACCCGGCATAGATGGTCCCGTACAAACTTTGCCGCAGGCTGGTGGATACCGGCAATACTTTAGAGTGCAAAATGGACTCTCCTCTTATATAGTTACGTTAAATCCTAACAATGTTCCGGAGAACAATGCATTTATTGAATTCAGCCGTCATTTCTTTACCCGCCAGTTACCGGTACCCGAAATTTTGCATGTAGATGCAGAAAAGAAAAAATATATACAGAGTGATTTAGGTGATGTGTCTTTATTTGACCTCGTACAGCAACATGGGTATAATGATTATGTTTTTGAATTGTATAAAAAAACATTTGCGCAGTTAGCCCGGTTACAGATAGAAGGTGGACAAAACTTAGATTATAATCATTGCATAGCCACCAAATCATTCGATAAACAGGCTATCTATTCAGACCTGCTTTATTTTAAATATTATTTTTTGAGGGCACTAAAACTTCCTTATGATAAAAATTTGTTGCTGAACGATTTTGAAATGCTCAGTAATTATCTCGTTCAGGAAAATCATAAATTTTTCATGCACAGGGACTGTCAGAGCCGTAACATTATGGTAAAAGATGAAAGGGTTTATTTTATCGATTACCAGGGAGGTATGCAGGGAGCTTTGCAGTATGATGTGGCTTCTATGTTATGGCAGGCAAGGGCGGCATTACCTTATGAATGGAGAGATGAATTATACAATTACTATTATGAACATGTAAACAATTTGCTTGGCAATAGTTTAAACCGTCAGTATTTTAATGATAATTATGATGGTTTTGTACTAATAAGAATGCTGCAAACATTAGGAGCATATGGTTTTCGTGGTTTGTTTGAAAGAAAGCCGCATTTTATATCCAGCATACCTTATGCGTTGAGAAACCTGAAATGGTTTCTTCAGAATAAAAATATTCCTATTCGTTTGCCTGAACTGCAAAACATTTTAATGGCGATAGTGGATGATGAAATTATAGAACGCTTTGATACTATTAAAGCCGGCCCTGAATGTAAACTCACTGTAAGTATAAATAGTTTTTCTTACAAAAAAGGAATGCCGGAGGATTTAAGCGGTAACGGCGGTGGATTTGTTTTTGATTGCCGGGGTATCTATAACCCGGGGCGGCAGGAAGAATTTAAAACATTAACAGGAAGAGATAAAGAAGTACAGGAATTTTTATTACATCAAAGTGAAATGCCTGCTTTTCTACAGCATGTATATGGTTTAGTTGATATAGCTGTTCAGGATTATATCAAACGCGATTTTGAAAATTTGATGATAAGTTTTGGTTGCACCGGCGGGCAGCATCGTTCTGTTTTTGCTGCGGATAGTTTAGCCAAACATCTAAAGGAGAAATTCAGTGTTAATACGCAGGTGAATCATATAGAGCAGGAATCAAAAAACTGGATAAACGTTTAGCATATGAAGGCAATGATTTTTGCAGCGGGACTGGGCACAAGATTTAAACCCTTTACAGATAAACATCCAAAAGCATTGGCGTCTGTAAACGGAAAATCATTGTTGCAAAGAAACATTGAATATCTTCAGCATTATGGAATAACAGAAGTGGTAGTGAATGTGCATCATTTCGCAGAGCAGATAATCGAAGCAGTTGAAAAAAATAAAGGTTGGGGTTCAAAAGTTATTATCAGTGATGAAACAAACGAGGTGCTGGAAACAGGAGGCGGGTTATTAAAAGCTAAGCACTTGCTGGAAGGAGACAAGCCTTTTTTAACTATTAATGCAGATATTTTAACCGATTTAAATATTACTAAACTTCTGGAATATCATAAGCAACAAAATGCTTTGATTAGTTTCGGTGTAACCAGCCGGAAAACATCCCGCTATTTTTTGTTTGATGAAAACAATCGTTTATGCGGATGGCGAAATATAAAAACAGGGGAGGAGAAGATTTCAATTGATAAACCCGGGTTGATTGAAAAAGCATATAGTTGTGTAGTGGTATTTGAGCCGCAAATATTTTCTTTGATAAAACAAACCGGGAAATTTTCGCTGGTAGATGTGTATCTTTCACTGGCTGTTGAAAATAAAATTATGGGATACGACCATACCGGTGATTTGCTGGTGGATGTAGGAAAGCCTGAATCTGTAGCGGAAGCTGAAAAATATTTTAAATAAACAGACATGATAAAGAAGATTCTAATTGTATTGCTGATTGCCTTAGTAGTAATCCAGTTTTTTCATCCGGCAAAAAATCAATCCGGTGGTGATCAGCCTAATGCTATTGCAAAAGCATACCCTGTACCACAGGATGTTGCAGATATTTTAAAAGTAAGTTGTAATGATTGTCATAGCAGTAATACTGCATATCCCTGGTATAATAATGTTCAGCCTGTAGCCTGGTGGCTAAAGAATCATGTGGATGACGGAAAAAAAGAATTGAATTTTGATGAGTTTGCTTCCTACACTCCAAAGAGGGCACGTAAAAAAATGAATGAAATTATTGAGCAGATTAAAGAGGGTGAAATGCCATTGAACAGTTATTTATGGATTCACAGAAATGCCAAACTGAGTGACGCACAAAAGCAAACAGTACTCAACTGGGCACAGCAGTTAAGAGATTCTATCGCATTAAAAAATAAATTACCTCCACTGGAAGAAAAAAAATAAAAGTTGTGAATGCCCCGGTAAAATTTGTGCTGAAGGATAATGTGTTTTGGTTATCACCCGAAAGAGCTATTTACTGGGAAGACAGGCAGTCATTAATTATTTCTGATTTACATTTTGGTAAAACAGGACATTTCCGTAAATCGGGAATAGCTATTCCCCAAGCCATTTTTAAAAAGGATCTCCATCGATTATTGCATTTGGTTCAGTTTTTCAAACCTTCTCAATTACTGATAGTAGGCGATATGTTCCACAGTGAAGAGAATAAAGAACTGGAATTATTCAGGCGATGGAGAAATGATATTGCTTATACTTCTGTAAAACTAATAAAAGGGAATCATGATATTCTTCACAAGAATTGTTATGAAGAAATGCAGATAGAAGTGTACGATGATGTTTTCCAAATAGATGATTTTATTTTCACCCATCATCCAATAGAAAATGAAAATGAAGGTGCGTATGTGTTTAGTGGTCATTTACACCCGGGTGTAACCATAAGCGGTTCAGGAAAACAATCTTTACGCTTTCCCTGTTTTTATTTTACGCCCAAGCTAGCCATCCTGCCGGCATTCGGTGAGTTTACAGGATTTGTTTCGGTAAGTCCAACTAAAGGGGATAAAATATTTGCTATAGTTAACAATGGTATCGTTTCGGTATAAACAATGAGTGATAAGAAACTCCATATTGCATACGATTCTATTTATGCGCATCCTTTACCAGAAGGACACCGGTTTCCCATGATAAAATATGAATTGATACCCGGCCAATTATTGCATGAGGGAACAATAAGCCCGGGTAACCTGTTTTCACCTGAACCTTGTGATGAAGAAACTATTTTACTAACACACACAAGGGGGTATTGGCATAAACTTAAATTTCAAACACTCTCTGCTGCTGAACAAAGAAAAATCGGTTTTCCTCAATCAGCGGAGTTAACGCTTAGGGAAATTATTATTACGCAGGGGACAATTGATTGCTGTCATTATGCTTTGGAAAATGGGGTAGCGTTAAATGTAGCAGGCGGAACTCATCATGCTTATGCAGACAAGGGAGAAGGGTTTTGTTTATTGAATGATTTTGCTGTGGCAGCAAATTATCTTCTGAATAAAAATTTAGCAGATAAAATTTTAATTATTGATTTGGATGTGCACCAGGGAAACGGAACAGCAGCAATTTTTAAAAATAATCCGGCGGTATTTACATTCAGCATGCATGGAAAAGATAATTATCCTTTTCATAAAGAATTATCAGATTTGGATATTGCTCTTTTTAATGGGATTAATGATGAAGATTATTTAGACCTGCTGGAAGAGAATCTGGAATTATTAATTGACAAAGTAAAACCTTCCTTTGCTTTTTTTCTTTCGGGTGTGGATATCCTTCATACGGATAAATTTGGCAAACTCAATATCAGTATGGAAGGTTGCCGCAGAAGGGATGAAACAGTATTTATGCATCTTAAACAAAACAATATTCCCTGTACTGTTGCTATGGGTGGTGGTTATTCAGCCGATGTAAAAATTATTGTGGAAGCACATTGTAATACTTTCAGAATGGCAAAAGAAATTTTTAATCTTACCTGATTTATTTTTCGAGTTGCAGTTGCATCCGCTTCACTCTTTCCTCTAATTTTTCAGAAGATAATTCTTCCCGCATACTATCTACTTTTACGGGGAAACAGAAAGGTGTGAGTTGCCCGGGAAATTTTATAATAATATTTGACTGCTGTATGCGCTGCAACATATTTCTTAAACGTACTTCTTCCATCTGCTGGTCCAATACTTCCTGGTAAGCCTGTCTTAATAAAACATTATTCGAATCATATTCATTAAACACTTTGAACAAAAGAGAAGCACTGGATTGCAGGTGTCTTGCTTTTTTATATTCACCGGGGTAGCCCTGGAATATTAAACCACCTATCACTGCAATATCCCTGAACTTTCTTTTAGCCATTTCTGTTGAGTTAACACTGCGCTGAATATCTTCCAGTAAATTATCAGGAGAAAAAAGTTCGTAGACATTGCTGTCGTCTACCGGGATGGGTTTATCACTCAGCAATTCAAAACCATAATCATTCATCGCAAAAGAAAAGGTAATAGGAGTTGTACGGCTGATGCGCCAGGCAAGAATAGCAGCCATCGCTTCATGTACTAATCTTCCTTCAAAGGGATAAACAAAGAGATGAAAGCCATCACTTGTTTCGATATGTTCAATCAGTAATTCATTTTCTTTTGGAATATGTGAAAGTTGCTGTTGCAGATCAAATAAAGGTTGAAGTGCATGCAGTTCGTTGTTGCCGGTTATTGGTTGCCTGTGCCTTGTGCCCTGTACCTCATTCAATGTTCTTCTCAGCATAAAACCTAAATTGGCACTTAATGGCATTCGTCCACCCTGCCAACTGGGTACTTTGGATTTGATGGCTGATGATTTACGTACCAACGCTGTCATATCTTTTATCATAACAAACTCAAGGTTACGTCCTGCCAGTGTAAAGACATCACCCGGTTCCAGCCGGGAAATAAAATATTCTTCTATCACACCCACATAACCACCGCTTATAAATTTTACTTTGAGCATGCTGTCACTGACGATAGTACCAATATGCAGGCGGTGACGCATGGCAATTTTCCGGCTGTTTATTTTATACCATCCATTTTCTATTTCAATTTTTTTAAACTCATCATATTGCTGTAAAGCAGCGCCTCCATTAGTAACAAAATGAAGTATCTGTTCCCATTCTTCCCTGGTTATTTCGCGGTAACAATAAGTAGATTTTATTTCTTTGTAAATTTCATCCGGTACAAATCCATACGATATAGCCAGTGTACTTAAATACTGAATCAATACATCATAACAAAGCAACATAGGTACCCGGCTTTCAACAATCTTTTCTTCCATCGCTGCTTTTAAAGCTGCTGCTTCAACCAATTCCAGTGAATGGGTTGGTAAGAAATAGATTTTACTTATTTCCCCGGGCTGATGACCACTGCGGCCTGCTCTTTGTAAAAACCTGGCTACTCCTTTAGGGGAACCCACCTGTATAACGGTCTCTACAGGTCGAAAGTCAACTCCCAGATCCAGGCTTGCAGTACATACTACTGCTTTTAATTTACCGGCATGCAAAGCTTCTTCTACCCAAATGCGCAGGTCCATATCGATGGAACCGTGATGTAAGGCAATCAAACCAGCCAGTTCGGGGCATATATCTAAAAGTTTCTGGTACCACATTTCACTCATACCTCTTGTATTAATAAAGATGAGGGTGGTTTTACTTTGCTGAATGATGGGAATGATTTTATGAGCCAGTTTAATTCCCAAATGACCGGCCCATGGATATTTTTCTATTTCATCGGGTATAACGGATTCAATGTGAATTTTCTTTTCGATGTATGCTTTTATTATTACTCCCTCTTTTTTTAAAGGAGATAACAGCGCTTCTTTTGCTTCTTCCAGGTTTCCAATAGTAGCGCTGATACCCCAAATGGAAATTTTGGGATTTACGGCAGTCCCAACTATCCTGCTAATAGCCAGTTCTACCTGCACTCCTCTTTTACTACCCAGCAATTCATGCCATTCGTCAACAGCAATTATTTTTACTGTTTGAAATGTTTCAGCATATCCCTGCACGAGGGGCGGGCGGGCTTTTTGTGCTAATAACAAATGCAGGCTTTCCGGAGTAATGATGAGTATTTCGGGAACCTGTTTTTTTTGCCTGGCTTTTTCCTTTGTATCTGTGTCACCATTTCTTATCCCAAGTTTCCATGGTAATTCCAACTCCTGAATAACTTCTTCCATAGCCCGGCCAATATCCTTAGCCAGGGCCCTTAGCGGACTTATCCATAATAATTGCAGACCGGAATCTTTTATCTTTTTATAATCGTTGGGATGGTCATTAATAAAACGGATGATACTTCCTAAGAAAACCGAAAAGGTTTTGCCACATCCAGTAGGAGCATTTACCAACCCGCTTTCCCTGTTATAAATATGCTGCCATGTTTCTTCCTGGAAGGGGAAGGGTTTATAGCCTTTGGAGGAGAGCCAGGTTTTAATGATTGTATATCCGGGGGTGGTATTTATGAGTTCGGGTTTTAAGAAAAAGGATTTAAAATTCAAAGCTAAAATTCAAGAAACAAGGTACAAGAAACAAAGAATAAGGTTCAAGGTTCAAGGTTCAAGGTTCAAGGTTCAAGGTTCAAGGTTCAAGGTTCAAGGTTCAAGGTTCAAGGTTCAAGGTTCAAGGTTCAAGGTTCAAGGTTCAAGGGGTAGA
>JBLMVP010000207.1:0-4704 GCA_050256755.1 Sphingobacteriales bacterium
TACCCATGATTGAAGCAGCAGTACCTATCGTTCACAATGCTGATATACTGGTAGTGGTAGGAACATCGTTGGTGGTATATCCCGCAGCAGGATTGGTTAATTATGCTCAATGGGAAATTCCAAAATTTATTGTTGATAAAAAAGTTCCTGGTACTTCATCTGTTTATAATATTACGGCTATCGAAAAGCCGGCAACGGAAGGAGTGCTGGAACTAATTGAACTATTGAAGAAGCATTTGTAATTCTGTAAGTCGATTAGGCAAAAACTGTCAGACCGGGTTCTCTCCACCATCTGGCCCGTAAAAAATTACCCAGGTAGCAAAGTCGTCAGAAAAATTTTGGAAGCAGTGATTCATCCCTGCAGGAACAAATAACAAATCGCCTTTCTTACAATCCATCCACTTGTCATTACAATGAAACACACCATGACCCGAGGCAATTACATATACTTCATCCTGCTTATGGGGTTCCTGGTTATCTACTTCTTTGGGAGCATAATATTCTATGCTGAGAGTGCCATAATGCATCAGGGCGGTAAAAGGAAAATCTTTTTCCTCTTTTAACTGCCGGATGGCTTCATCCAAACCTATCTTATGTTTCATAAGCAACAGGTTTTATTGATACTTGTCAGACGTGAATATCAGGCAAAATATTAGTTCTCATGAAAAATAATACCATGGTTTTTCAATTCCTCCAGTACCGGTTCATAAATTTCTTTCACAACAGGAATATGCAAACCGGTTAATTGAATTTTATTTTGCAGAATAAGTTTGGCGGCAATACCCAAAGGTAAGCCAACTGTTTTAGCCATGGCAGTGTGCCGGTTGTCTTCCCCTTTTACAATCAAACTGCTGTTAACTGTAGACTGCTGGCTGTTGATTGAGTATTCAATTTCATGCAGCATTACAATCATGTCTTTATCATCCGGCTGCATAGCTAATTTTGTTTCTACGGCATATTGTAAAATATCAGCCGAGCAATTGGGATCTTTGGGCAAATTCGTTTTATCCAATAACCCTAAATAATTAAACTGGTTGCTTAATTCTTCATGATAAATTTCTTCAACATACAGTTCAAGGTATTCATTCCAGCTCATTTCTCTTTGTTCAATAAAATATAATTTTCGGTTAAACCAGTCTTCATACGTTACACAATCTAAAATATTGGCAGTATCATCAGTATCAGTCAATTCAAGATGAATGACTTTATCCCAGCCCCTGCAAAATGAAGGATGGCGTAAGGTTGTTCTGATAAATGTTGAAGCATTTTTCAATTCATAAACGGGGAGATAACTAAGCGAATCCCGGTTAGGATACCAGGAAAACTCATTTAATGAAGGGATAGAAATTAATGGGCAGTGTTCAAATATCTGTTTATAGGAACGTTCGGTAATGTTTCCATTTTCTTTATAAATAGCTCCCGCTTTACCTGCCAATACCACGTTCCTTGGGTTCCAGCTGATTTTATAATGCCAGGGGTTATTATCACTTTCAGGAGCGATCAGGCCACCACAATGAGATTTAAATGAAGTAACAACACCGCCCTTATCTTCTATCTGATGAAAAAGTTGCATGGCACTCATATGGTCAATACCCGGGTCAAGTCCCATCTCGCATAAAAAAAGCAGCTTATTATTTTCAATTTCTGTTTTAAGTTCTTTTACACCTTCATCTAAATAGGATGCGGTGAGCAGGTTTTTCTTAAAAAAAACGCAATCTTTAGCGACTAAATAATGGAGTTGGGCAGGCATCATGGATATTACGATGTCAGCCTTTGCAATAATCTTTTGTCTTTCTGCTTCATTAGTAATATCCAGTTGGATAGCCTCGGTGTTAACAGCTTTTCCTGTTTTAGATTCAATCAATTCTTTACTGGTGTCAGCAATTACTAATTGCCACTCGTTCTTTTGTCCTTCCTTAATCAAATATTCAATCAAAACAGTAGCTGATTTGCCAGCCCCAAACAATACTATCGTTTTCAAAACAGTTCAAATTTTGAAGGCAATCTAATTCATTTAAAGCAATTTGATTATGTGCTGTTTTCCCGATATTTTTGCACCTCTTTTAAAACAGACAACCGAATGAGACAAATTGCTTTCAGAGAAGCTTTACGTGAAGCCATGCAGGAGGAGATGAGAAGGGACGAAAGGGTATTTCTTATGGGAGAAGAGGTGGCCGAATATAACGGAGCCTATAAAGTAAGCCAGTGAATGCTGGCAGAGTTTGGTGAGAAAAGGGTGATAGATACCCCCATTGCTGAGTTAGGATTTACTGCTATTGCCGTTGGTGCTGCGCAAAATGGTCTTCGCCCGATAGTTGAATTTATGACCTGGAATTTCGCCGTACTTCCTTTAGACCAAATTTTAAATACTGCTTCTAAAATGCTGGCAATGAGTGGCGGGCAAGTTGGATGTCCTATTGTGTTTAGGGGACCGGGTGGGTCCGCTGGTCAGTTAGGCGCCCAGCACTCTACAGCGTTTGAATCTTTATATGCCAATATTCCTGGTTTAAAAGTTATCTCGGTAAGTAATCCTTATGATGGCAAAGGTTTATTAAAAAGTGCCATACGTGATGATGACCCGGTTATATTTATGGAAAGTGAAGTGAGTTATGGTGATAAAGGTGATGTACCGGAAGAAGAATATTTAATTCCAATAGGTAAAGCTGATATTAAAAGGGCCGGACGTGATGTAACAATTGTTTCTTTTAATAAGATGATGAAAGTGGCATTGGGTGCTGCAGAAGAATTAGCCAAAGAAGGAATAGAAGCCGAAGTAATTGATCTAAGAACTATCCGCCCGATGGACTGGTTTACCATACTGGAAAGTGTGAAGAAAACAAACCGTTTGGTTATTGTAGAGGAACAGTGGCCCTTTGCTTCTGTTTCTTCTGAAATAACTTACCGCATACAAAAAGAAGGGTTTGATTATCTGGATGCGCCTATACGCCGTATTACTTCTGCTGATGCACCGATGCACTATGCACCTAACCTGGTGGCTTTATATTTACCGGATGTTTCAAGAACAGTGAAGCTGGTAAAAGAAGTAATGTATATGAAGAAATAATTACTGAAGTCTTTAAAATAAATCCGTTCACTGAAAAGAGAATGGATTTTTTTATTGAGAATTATGCCTTTCCTGTGATCTTATAGACCCATAATCCCAACACTTCTTTCAAATAATTATCCCATCTTTCAAAAGATTTATAAGAAGGGATAACGGCATCCAAAAACAACTGGGGATTATCCAATGCTGCATAATTACAGGGATAAGGAATAACTTCTATTCCTGCTTTCTTAAACACTTGTACCGATCGTTTCATATGCATGGCAGAAGTAATTAAAAGATACGGACCATTAATTTGTAAGGAGTCAAGTAGTTTTTTTGAGTTAACGGCGTTTTCATAAGTGTTGCGGCTTTGGTTTTCGCTCAATATATCTTCTCTGGCAACACCCATTTCCTGCAGTTGTTCTTTTACAAAATCAGCTTCTTTAAATTGCTGGCGGGTTAAGCTGCCACTTCCGCCTGTGATGAGGATTTTTTTTATTTGATGTTGATGGTATAATCTTACTGCTTGAATAAACCTGTCACTGGCTGCGCCATAATAACCCTGCCGCGATTTAAATTCAAAACCTACAAAACCTGATAATACAATACCAGCAGGATATTGCTCGCCTGCCACAAAGACTTTTGCAGGAGGCTGCCAGTTGATGGTTAATTTATGAATAAGGTATGGGTTAGAAAATATGAGAAACCATATTGTACTCAGGATAATTAACTTCTTTTTCCTGGTTGGGTTTTTAATAATAAAAGCCAGCAGGATAAATAGTAAGAGCCAGTTAAATGGGGAAACAAAAAAGCCCAGCAGTTTTGATAAAATAAAAAACATGATGTGAAGATATTAGACCTGTCTAATAATTCCAATTTGAAATAAAAATAAAAGAGGATAGGTAACCGTAAAGTTTTTAACCTTTCCCTTTAGGTTTAGGTTTTGGTTTATTTATTTTTGGCTTTGGTTTTTCTTCTTGCAATTTTCTTCCATTGAGTATATCTTCAATCTTTTGGCGGTTATCCATATCCAGAGGTTCAGGTACAGGAGCTTCACCGTCTTTTAATTTAAAAGTAAAAACTTTGTTGACATGAACCCATTGCCCATCCTGCCATTTAAACCCTTCGTAATCGCCATCGGGGATTAGGGTATATTTTTTTTGAGGTTCGTCAGTCTCCGAAATTAAATGGTCGTATAAAATCATATCCATTTCATCATCGTACTGAACCCTTGCCCTTCCTTCTTTTTTAAATTCTAAGGAAAACCTGTTTTGATTGGATTTGGGAATAGAATCTTCTTTAAAAGAAAAAATAGGTTCACCAAAAACGGGTTCACCTTTATCATTAAAGGATAATACATCAATCCATTTGCGGGTTACTTTCATGGTGTATTCATCATATCCAATCAACGTATAATACTTTTTGCCGTTAACTTCTTTTAAAATTATGCGGTAATAAATATTGCCAATCCACCAAAGATTATTCATAGTAGTGTCAAATGGAGAATTGATGATATCGGATCGATCAATTAACGGGAATAACTTTAATGAACCATCAGCTGTTTTCATTTGGATGGCACCATGCTGGCGGTTTACTGATTCATCTTTTTCTACCTGCCAGGTAAATAGGCGGAATGCATTGTCGGGTGCGTATAAACG
>JBLMVP010000208.1:0-4631 GCA_050256755.1 Sphingobacteriales bacterium
GTCACTGTCGTCCACAAAAGTTGTTGTAGCTGTAATAGGCTCATTACTGCCTAATGAACCTTGAATATCTGCCACCTCTTGTTTTAAGTCTTTGATGTCATTCTTAAGGTTTTTGGTACAAGAAGAAAATAAGGTTGCTCCTGCAACCAGTGCACTGAGAATCATTGTTGAATTTTTCATTGAAATTTGATTTTAAATTGAATAGGGGTTATTAAAAATATATAACTACTTGGATAATTTATGCATGGTAACTGTCATGCGGAAACCGAAAAGCAATATTGTCTGTGCGGAGATATACTGTCGAAATTATTTAAAAGGAAGAAGTATTTGGGCATCATGCCAGTGTCGGGAATACTCCCCTGTGAAAAACCGGTTCTTTGCATAGGTATGGATTTACGGATATACAACTGCATTGCAATATGAATACCAGGCAGCGAAGAAAAATAAAATATCTTATATATGCAAACTTTTCTCAAAATTTTGTTTTGGCTGTATGAACGGCGTGCAATAAAAATAAACACGTAGTCCGTGCCCCTATGCAGAAAGTCTTATTGGTATTGCTTCTCGTGATTCCTATCCCCAGGGTCTGGCCCTGCCGACCCTGCGGTGTGGCAGCACAACTCCTGAGTTTCTTATTCACCAGCTAAATTTATTTCTTTCATCAACATATAACTTTTAACAGGTGAAGGTGATAAAATATATCCCGTCTTTTTCGCTTATTTGGCGACGCACAGACATTATTTAATTTAGCAATAATCAGTGATAGTGCCATATCATGATCGGCATATCCCTGGTGCTGCAGGATCGGCAAAGCCAGACCCTTCGGAAATGAAAAGGAGATTTTTTATGAGTATGCATGAATCTTTCAATCAATCGGGTTTCTCCAAATTCCTCAATAGTCTGGCCGGCCGCATCTTTCGTTTGGTCGCAGGTGCAGGATTCCTCGTGGTTGGCTACCTATACCGAGACCATCTGCCCGGTGTGCTGTGTATAGCGTGGAGTATTCTCCCACTAAGCGCTGGAGCATTTGACATTTGCTATATCAGCGCCGCACTGGGCGGTCCATTATCTGGTGCAAAGATCCGTCATAATTCAAGGAAGTAGATTTTATCGAGATTTATGGTATGCTTTTGCTCACACAGGAAGAAGCCGAAGGCAGTGCCACGCTACTGTAACCTTAGAAATCGTCACGCTGCGGTTACGCACAACAGGGAGCTCCTAGGTATATAGGCCTTAGAGAGAGATAATATTTAAAATTATTATTTTCTTTTGAAAGCAAGAGATAAATGAGGGTTTTAAGTTTCACTTAGCTCCCGCCTTCGCAAGTTTTTTCTTTGCCATATCAAAATTATTTTACGCTCCGCAATTACACAAGATTTTTTTCTCCCGCTATTGCAGAGTTGTATTATCCATTACCAGCATTCTATGAGTAGATCCTGCCACAAGCAAGACTACAAGCTCCTGTGATTAAATAAATAATTAAGAACAACCGGCTATCCCAATAGCTATCGGGACGGGGGAAGTACTACGAACATGAAGTAGTTTTAGTTGGGGGTGGACATTTAAGTTACACACCTATTCCACCCCCTCTCGATAATTTACTAAGATCAATCATCCGGCTCCCGCCAGCGGGGGACATTATACAGACCTTTTTCGTAAAGCAAAACCATAGTTCTTCGCAACAGCAACAAAAAAAATGAATTAGCTTTCTGTACAAGAACTTGCTTAAAGCAAAATGTTGGCGGTAATTGTACAGCGACACCCTGCGACTTCAAACTTCCCTGCATTTACTCTTTGAAAAAATATTTTGCAAAATATTTTGCGAAACCGAATAGTTGCACATATATTTGCAACCGAATAGTTGCGCAAACAAGAATTTAAACAATATGAGACGAGACATTTTCCAGGCAATAGCCGACCCGACAAGACGGGCAATTATCACCTTAATTGCATTGCAGGCAATGACACCGAATGCCATTGCTGACAATTTCCATATTACCCGGCAAGCAGTTTCTAAACATCTACGCATTTTGACAGAGTGTGAATTGGTAAAACAAGAATACAAAGGCAGAGAAATTTATTACCAGCTTGAAATAGACAAAATGAGAGAAATAGATAAATGGATTGAGCAGTTCCGAAAAATTTGGGAAACCCGTTTCAATCAACTTGACAAAGTATTATCAACAATTAAAAAACAGAAAAAATGAAAAACGATTTGCTATTCGATTTTACCGTTGACAAAGCAACAAAAACGGTATTCATAACCAGAGAATTTGATGCCGGGCTTTCGCTGGTATGGGATGCTTTTACCAAAGCAGAATTGCTGGACCAATGGGTGGCACCAAAGCCATGGACATCTAAAACAAAATATCAAGATTTCAAAGTTGGTGGCAAAAGATTTTATGCAATGGTCAGTCCTGAAGGACAGGAGCGTTGGGCGATCCAGGAATACACTTCCATTACTCCGAAAACCAATTTCAAAATGTATAATGCTTTTGCAGACAAAGATGAAAACCCGGAGTTGCCCGGCTCTGATTGGGATTACACTTTTAGCGAACAAAACGCCCGCCCGGACGAGCCGGCCGGACGGGGAAAGACAAAAGTCAGCATTACTATTTATAATGAATCCCTTGCCCGTATGGAGAAGATGATTGAAATGGGCTTCACGGAAGGATTTAAAATGTCAATGAACAATTTGGAAAATCTGCTGGCAACTTTATCGCATCAACAGTAGAAGGAAAACTACTATCAACATAAATAGTTATTCGATAAGAAATGGTTGAAGTTTTTAAAACAAATGTTCAGAGAAAGGCACAAAGCAAAATGCTGCATTATACTTTGTGAGAAGCATTCCCATCGTTTAAAATAAATTTTGACTTATCAGATTGTATAAAGTACTCAGAGTTGAAGGAGAGAATATAACAGCATTAAGGTAAGGATAATGAAATTTGTAGAGGAGTATGGGTTTAAGTGCGAGATATTAGATTGACAGCAAAAACAACAGGGATGCTGAAAACCGAACGGCGTAAGCATAAAAATTAAAATTCAAAAAGATGAGAAAAATAATTGTTTTATCAATGATATCATTAGATGGAGTAATGCAGGCACCCGGTGGACCTAAAGAAGATGAATCAGACGGTTTCAAATATGGCGGTTGGACTGCACCGTATGGTGACAAAGTTTATGGGGAGGTGGTGCAAAAAGAACTGCAACCTGCAGATTATCTTTTGGGAAGAAAAACATTTGAGATCTGGGAAGGCTATTGGCCTGAACATGCAGACTTTTGGCCCGGCATCAATAATGGCACAAAATACGTCCTGTCTAAAACCCGGAAAAAGTCAGATTGGAAAAACTCAGTTTTTCTCAAAAGCCTGGCTGATATCAAAAAGCTCAAAAACTCTAAAGGTTCTGACATCCAGGTTTGGGGCAGCAGTAAACTCATTCAGCTGCTATTGAAAAATGATTTGGTGGATGAACTCCGGCTCAAAATTCACCCGTTGACTCTTGGTACAGGAAAAAAATTGTTTGACAATGGTACGATCCCGGCAGCCTTTACATTAATAGAGAGTTTGGTTACCCCAAGCGGAGTGATCATTGCCAATTACAAGCGAGCCGGAGAAGTGAAGACAGGTACTGTTGGAGCTTAAGGAGAAAAAAATGAGAAAAAATATATCAGCCTCTTTCTTTCATAGTTCTTCGCAGCAAAAATATTGATCGAATAGCCGAGTGTACATTGTCCCTCCGATTGCTATCGGGACTGGGAAGTACTACGAACATTAAGTGGTTTTAATTGGGGGGTGGACAACATCAAGCCGCATATTTATTCCACCCCACTTGAAAATTCATGAGGGTCAACCATCCGGCCCCCGCCAGCGGGGGATAGTATACAGTCTTTTTTCGTAAAGCAAAACCATAGTAGTCGCAGCAAAAACAGAAAATGAATTAACTTTCTCTACAAAACTTTCGCAAAGAGGCGGGTTAGCGGTAAGCTTACATAAAAGTCAAAACAATAAACTATTGAAAAATGACAAAAAAGACATTATTAATTTTGGCTCTTGCGGCATCATTCGGTTTTGGTTCCGCATTCAATTCAATTTTGACCAAACCAACTAAAAAACAAACAAAAATGAAAAAAGTAACTGGAATAGGAGGTATTTTCTTCAAATGTAAAGACCCAAAAGCAGTTAACGAATGGTATAAAACACATCTTGGGTTGAACACCAGCCCATATGGAACAAGCTTTAAATGGCGGGAAATTGATGACAGCACAAAAGAGGGACTTACCCAGTGGAATCCTTTTGCAGAAAATACAAAATATTTTGAGCCTTCAACAAAAGACTTTATGATAAACTACAGAGTAGAGAATTTAGAAGCATTGGTTGAAGAATTAAGAAAGGAAAACGTAACTATCGTAGACAAAATTGAAACATATGATTATGGAAAATTTGTTCATATTTTAGACATTGAAGGAAATAAAATTGAATTGTGGGAGCCTAAAGATTAGAATATGATTAAATGTTGGCGGACGAACGGGATAGAAAAATGAATAACTCAAAAACGCCAGCCGCTAACATGGGTTGCTGCAATTTTAAGATCTTGTAACAAGGTCCCGGTACTGGCCATTTTATATG
>JBLMVP010000209.1:0-6353 GCA_050256755.1 Sphingobacteriales bacterium
ATCCGTTTTATGAAAAAATTACATTTGCTTGTGCTTCTCTGCACACTCATTTCCCTCCCGTTTATTGGCTGTAAAAAAGATTCTCTCTCAACTGAAGTATCAACAACAAGTGACCTTGCAAGAAAGCCTTCAGGAGGAAGTTCAAAACCTGTGGTGAGTTTTATTTCCCCGGTTAATGGGGACGTTGTTACCGGTATTATAAGTGTTCAGATTGCAGCCAGTTCCTCAATTGGCATTACTAATACCAGTTTAATGCAGACAGCCGGAACATTTAACTGCTTTTATGGTAATGATAATACATATCCTTACTCATATTCCTGGAATACAGATTACATCTGCACAACAAAAGTTTTAGCTGGTCAGCAAATTACATTAAGAGCCACAGCAACAGATACAAAAGGTAATATCACTTATACCGACATTGTAGTAACCAAACAATAATTTAGCACTAACCTTTGCAATATAATTTTGTATGCAGGGTTTAAATAAAGTTCATAGGGTTTGGAGTTATCAATACTCTGAACCCTTTTTATTAGCAATTATTTTCATGTGAAATTACATACCCTCGCCTAATCCACCCTTATTTCCACCTGTAAACGACATCATTTAATCCGATAACGACTAAATTTATTTAACATACTGCATAAACATATTTTTTTGTTTCTGGCATGATTATAGAACAATAAGAATACAATATATTTAATTTCTTTTTCAGGGTATAAACGATTCATCAATATGAAAAAATCAAACTTTTTATTTCTATCTGCCATTGCATTGCTATCCATTTTCTTTGTTAGTTGTAAAAAAGAAACACTTTCTCCCGAATTATCACAAAGTGGAGATTTGGCCAGGAAGCCTTCAGGTGGTGGTACAAAACCGTCTGTAAATTTCATTTACCCAACTAATGGAAGCACAGTAACAGGAACAATTACTGTTCAGGTTGCTGCTTCATCTTCATTGGGTATTAAAAACACCGCTTTAATGATTACTATAGGTACTTCAAATTGCTTTTTTGGTAATGATGCAATTGCTCCCTATGAATACATATGGGATTCCAATTACAGTTGCATATCAAAAATAGCACCGGGCACACAGGTAACCTTAAGAGCAACTGCAACAGACAATGCAGGTGTTACAAACTATACTGATATCATTGTGACTAAACAATAATTAATTAAGGATCTAAAATTCATACCGCAGAAAAGCAAGAAGGCCACATTTATTGTGGCCTTGTTATTTATATTAATCCGATTATTATAATTATACTTTAAACATCCAGCCATATTTATCCGGTGCCTGGCCATAACGAATAGCATCTACTCTTTTCTTTACTTCAGGTGTGATGGTAAGATTATTTATATCTAATTGCATATTATAATCTTTGTATTGCAATTCTTTTATAACTGCCACAGTTGCTGCTGTTCCTGTACCGAATACTTCTTTTAAAGTGCCAGCCCTATAAGCATCCATAATTTCATCAATACTCACAGGTCTTTCCTCAACGGTTAATCCCATTTCTTTTAGCATCGTAATCACCGTATCTCTTGTAACACCAGCTAAGATTGTTCCTGAATTTAAATCAGGTGTCAGAGCTTTATTACCAACAATAAAGAAAACATTCATCACGCCACATTCCTGCACATATTTATGTTCTTTGGCATCCATCCATAATACCTGGTCAAAACCTTTTTTCTTAGCCTGTGCAGTAACATACATAGCTCCACCATAATTACCGGCGGCTTTGGCAAATCCAACTCCACCTTCTGCTGCACGTACATATTTTTCTTCTACATAAATACGCATAGGGGCTGCAAAATAGGGACCAGTAGGACTTAAGATGATGATAAACTTAAAATTGTCTGATGGCCTCACTCCTATCACCTCATCACTGGCATACATAAATGGACGTATGTACAAAGAATGATTTGGTAATGAAGGGATCCAGTTTTTATCCATCTCAATCAGTTTACGCATGCCTTCAATAAAAATTTCTTCCGGAACAGTTGGCATTTGCATACGTTCGGCTGAAATATTAAACCGTTTAAAATTATCCCGTGGACGGAAGATAAAAGCATTGCCTTCTTCATCTTTATACGCTTTAATGCCTTCAAATATCGCCTGGCCATAATGCAAGGCTGCATTAGACGGTGCAATGAGCAAAGGCTGATAAGGTTTTATCTCCACATTTTTCCATTCTCCATTTTCAAAATCTGCTTCCAGCATATGGTCAGTAAAATATTTACCAAAGGGTACATTTTCCAAACTTACCTCGTTGAGTTTACTTCGTTCTGCTTTTGTTATTTTGATATCCATTGTATCTGTCATAAAAAGAGTTTAAAATCGCTGCAAAGAAACAAAAAAAAAGCCGTAGCCTTGTCACATAATTTGTAGTAAATATGAGTTTTGATAATATTCAACTGCCTGCATCCCTATTGGCAGATTTATATAAAGATTCAATCGTTCAGTTAGACGATGTTGAAAAAAGAGTTCTAACTGAGCAATCAACAGCCTCGGTAAAATTTTTAGGAGAAAATAAAAAAGGAATATTGATTTTGGTGGAAGACAAAACAGCCCCTTTTCTCAATGAAATCTCTTTCCGATTTTTATTAAACATTTTAACAGCCTGCAAATTAAATATGGCTGATGTGGCATTAATAAATAAAACCAATCTGAAAATTCCTTTAATACAAGCCATTAATGAATTAACTGTTAAAACCATTTTGATATTTGGGATAGAATCAAGGGAAATGAATTTACCTATAGATTTTCCCCATTACCAGGTGCAAAAACATGGTAATCTTAGTTATTTAACTTCTGATGATTTTGAAACACTGGAAGCAGATAAACAACGGAAAGGAAAACTATGGTTATGTTTGAAAAAGATTTTTGATTTGTAAAACTTATGATGAAACTCATTTTCGCCAGTAATAACCTCCATAAAATAGAAGAAATCCGTTCATATTTTGGAGAAGGTTTTGAATTTATCACAATGAAAGAGGCAGGGATTGATATAGATATCCCTGAACCCCATAATACCCTTGAAGAAAATGCGAGGGAAAAATCAGCAACTATTTATCAACTCACCCAACAAAATTGCTTTTCAGAAGATACCGGGTTAGAAGTAGAAGCATTAAATGGCGAACCGGGTGTTAAAAGTGCCCGTTATTCAGGCGAAGAAAAAAACTATTCCCGGAACAATGAATTCCTTTTAAAAAAATTAAAAGGAATTACAAACAGGAAAGCCCGGTTCAGGGCAGTTGTTTCATTAATATTGGATGGAAAAGAATATCAGTTTGAGGGAATTTGTAATGGAACAATAGCTAAACAATTAACTGGTAAAGGCGGCTTTGGGTACGATCCTATTTTTGTACCCGAAGGAAGCCTGATTAGCTTTGGTGAAATGAATCTGGAACAAAAAAACCAGTATAACCACCGCAGAATAGCAATCGAAAAAATGGCGGAATTTTTGAAAAATAGGCAACCATCAACAAATTATTAAATACTATAATTGGAAAGCAACCATTTAATATCAGAAACCGACTTAATTCTGGGATGCATTGAAGGTAACCGCAGAATGCAGGAAATTCTGTACCAGCGGTTTGCTCCTAAAATGTACGCAGTTTGTCTGCGTTATGCAGGGAATGCAGATGATGCTCAGGACCTGTTACAGGAAGGCTTTATTAAAGTGTACAATAACCTTCACAAATTTCGCGGAGAGGGTTCATTTGAAGGATGGATTCGCAGGATTTTCGTTAATACCTCCATCGAACATTTTCGCCGCAAATCCAAATTGCGAACAGTAGCTGAAAATGAAAACACCGGTGCTGAAGATAAATCATTAACAGCGCTTGATAATTTAGGAGAAAAAGACATATTAAAACTTATACAGGAACTGAGCCCGGGCTACCGTACCGTTTTTAACTTATATGTAGTGGAAGGATATGCACATAAAGAAATTGCTGAGATGATGGGCATCAGTGAAGGAACCAGTAAGTCGCAACTGGCCCGTGCCAAAAATATATTAAGAGACCTGGTGAAAACGAGATTAGAAAACAATAATGCAGCAAAACCAAATGAGTGAGCAGATAAAACATAAAATGCAAAATCTTGAAATGGCTCCACCGCCCGGCGCCTGGGATTTTATTGCCACTCAACTGGATAAAACAGTCAACACTGGTAATGCTCTTGTACAGCAAAAAATGAATTCGCTTACAGCAGAGCCTCCTGTCTTTATCTGGAAAGAAATAGAAAAAGAATTAGATAAAAATGCTGAGAAGGTTATTTCTGTCAACCATAGTAAAAAAGCAATTTACTTGCGTTATGCTGCGGCAGCCGTCTTTATTGGATTGATTGCAACCGGCATCAGTTTATTTTTCAACAATAATCAAAAAAACTTACCTTCAACTCTGAAAAATGAACAAATAGCAAAAACGGGAAACAACAATAATCAAATAGTAGTGCCATCAGGCAATCAACCAGCTCAAACTTTACCAGATACCGAAGAAACTAAATCAACCTCAACCACCAATAGTTCTTCAACCCCTTACACATCCAGCCGCTTACCTCTGGAAAAACAAAATACAGCAGGCTATAATGATGCACTGGCCATGAATGAGTTCTCATTACAAAAAACTGGTGCTGATGAAGTGAGTTATGAAAACTTAGACAATCCATCTGAAGGAATAAGAATGGTTGCCCGTAGTTTAAAAACGGATATACCTGATGGTATTAACGCCCTTACAGCAAATGATAATTATTTTATTACTAGTGGACCAAATGGCGAAGTGGTAAGAGCTTCTAACAAACTCTCCAATATTATTCCCTTACTGAGTGATGATAATGTAACACAGGAATACCTGGATGTTGCAATAAGAGAAAGTGTCATTTGGAAACAGCGTTATGATAATCTTCGTAATAAGTTGAGTAAAATAACCCCTTCCCCAAATAATTTTCTGGATATCATTCAGCTTACCGATGCACTGAAAGAAGATAAAAAACCTTAATTCAATAAGGTTAAACTCCAGTTAAGTCAATAGCTTCTAACTTCAACTTGGCTCTTTAGCCTCAATAAGTTACCTTTGCGCCAGTTTAAAAAAAGGACCTGACGTTCCCCGCCAGATCAAAAATCTTCTAACAAGAAATCTCAAATCTTGAAATAAATCAAACATGGCAGATATTTTTGAACGCTTACTGAAGAACTACGGACCCATTGGTCAGCACAGGGAAAGAGCACATGGTTATTTTGCCTTCCCCAAATTAGAAGGAGAAATTAACAGCCGCATGAAATTCCGCGGTAAAGAAGTAATTGTTTGGAGTCTCAACAACTATTTGGGCTTAGCCAACCATCCCGACATACGTAAAGTAGATGCCGAAGCAGCTGCTCAATGGGGATTGGCCTATCCTATGGGTGCCCGCATGATGAGCGGAAACTCAAATTATCACGAACAATTAGAAGCTGAATTAGCAGCATTTGAACATAAAGAAGATGCCATACTTTTAAACTACGGTTACCAGGGTATCATGAGTGCTATTGATACGTTGTGCGGACGTCATGATGTAATTGTTTATGATGCCGAAAGCCATGCATGTATTATTGATGGTTTGCGTTTACATCCCGGTCACCGTTATGTTTACAAGCATAATGATTTGGAAGATTTCGAAAAACAATTACAACGTGCTGCTGCCTTGATTGAAAAACAAAAAGAGGGCGGCATATTGGTTATTACAGAAGGTGTGTTTGGTATGGCCGGCGACCAGGGAAAATTAAAAGAGATTGTTGCGTTAAAAGATAAATACGATTTCCGTTTACTGGTTGATGATGCACATGGTTTTGGCACATTGGGTAAAACGGGTGCAGGTGCAGGCGAAGAACAGGGATGCCAGGATGGAATAGATTTATACTTCAGCACCTTTGCCAAATCAATGGCTTCTATTGGTGCTTTCATAGCAGGCAAAAGAGAAATTATTGATTATATCCGTTACAATATCCGCAGCCAGATATTTGCCAAGAGTTTACCAATGGCAATTGTTATTGGTAACTTAAAGCGTTTGGAAATGCTGCGTACTATGCCTGAGTTAAAAGAAAAATTATGGAGCAATGCACGCAAACTGCAGGAAGGGGTTAAAGTAAAAGGATTTGATATTGGTAATACAGATTCACCCGTTACACCCGTATATATGAAAGGTGGAGTGGAAGAAGCAACAGCGATGGTAATGGATTTGAGAGAAAACTATGGAGTATTTGCTTCAATTGTAGTTTATCCTGTAATTCCAAAAGGACATATTATTTACCGCTTAATTCAATCTGCAGCGCATACTGATGAAGATATTTAAATAACATTAAAGGCATTTGA
>JBLMVP010000210.1:0-4084 GCA_050256755.1 Sphingobacteriales bacterium
CTATCTTCAAAAGGCATTCCTGTACCTGATGGATTTGCTACTACCGCATTTGCTTTTTCGGAATTCCTTGCACAAAACTCATTACAATTTCCTCTTTCTAATTTGATGCTGCAGTTAGACAGGAAAAATTATTCAAACCTCAAAGAAACAGGTGCAAATGCAAGAAAATTGTTATTGAATGCAGAGCTTCCAAAAAAACTGCAGCTTGCTGTTGTTCATGCATACAAAGAATTATGTGGCAATAATTATTTTGAGGTGGCCGTAAGAAGCAGTGCCACTGCTGAAGATTTACCACAAGCAAGTTTTGCAGGTCAGCATGAATCTTTTCTCAATATTAAAGGTGAAGAAGCATTACTTAATGCAGTTAAAAAATGTTTTGCTTCACTATATACAGACAGGGCAATCAAGTACCGTGAAGACAATGGTTTTGCTCATGAAAAAGTTGCTTTGTCTGTTGGTGTGCAAAAGATGGTACGAAGTGACAAGGCATCATCCGGTGTTGGATTTACACTGGAACCTGAATCAGGTTTCAGGGATATCATACATCTAAGCGGAGTATGGGGTCTGGGTGAAAATATTGTGCAGGGTACTGTAACACCAGATGAGTTTTTTGTCTTTAAACAAACTTTAATACAGGGTAAAAAAGCTATCATTCAAAAAAAACTGGGTGAAAAAGCAAAAACAATGATTTATGGCAATGATGAAATCAATCCTGTCATAAATATTCCTACTCCAAAAGAAAAGCAGGAATTATATGTACTAACCGATGAAGAGGTAACTAAGCTTGCGAATTGGGCATTGATTATAGAAAAGCATTATCAAAAACCAATGGACATTGAATGGGCTAAAGATGGAGTTACTAATGAATTATTTATTATACAGGCAAGACCCGAAACAGTCCACTCCCAAAGAAATCCATTGCTGGTTAAGGAATATCAATTACTCGGCAAAGGAGAAAGGATAGCTGAAGGTGAAGCTATTGGTTCAAAAATAGCAACCGGAATTGCAAGGATTTTAAAATCACCCAAAGAAGCAGAAAAATTAAAGCCCGCAGAAATTATAGTTACCGACTTAACCAGCCCTGATTGGGATCCAATATTAAAAAATGCAGCTGCTATTATTACCAATAAAGGTGGAAGAACAAGTCATGCTTCTATTGTAGCAAGGGAATTGGGTGTTCCGGCCGTTGTAGGTTGTGGCGATGCAACGGAGAAAATTACCGATGGAGAAATGATAACCGTTTCCTGCTGTGAAGGCAAAACAGGTTTTGTATATAAAGGAAAAATAAATTTTAAAGAAACAGAAATAGATTTCTCCCATATTAAAAAACCGGAAACCACGGAAGTGATGCTGATTGCGGGTGATCCCGATAAAGCATTCAAATTATCTTTTTATCCGAATGATGGTGTGGGATTGATGCGTATTGAATTTATTATTACCCATGCCATACAAATTCACCCGATGGCCTTAATTAAATTTAAAGAGTTGAAAGATGTAGCTGTAAAACAAAAAATCGAAGAACTCACTCATCACTATCCTGATAAAGAAAAATACTTTGTTGATAAACTGGCAGAAGGTGTAGCTACTATTGCAGCAGCATTTTACCCTAAAGATGTTATTGTAAGAACGAGTGATTTTAAAACAAACGAATATGCCAATCTTATTGGCGGCAAAGATTTTGAACCACGGGAAGAAAACCCAATGCTCGGTTTTCGGGGAGCCTCCAGGTATTATAATGATTTGTATAGAGATGGTTTCAGGTTAGAGTGTGAAGCTCTCCGTAAAGTAAGAGATGAAATGGGATTAACCAATGTGAAAGTGATGATTCCCTTCTGCAGAACTGTTGAGGAAGGAAATAAAGTAATCGCTGTAATGAAAAGATATGGATTGGAACAGGGCGTTAATAATCTTGAAATATATGTAATGGCAGAAATACCAAGTAATGTAGTGCTTGCAGAAAAGTTTGCCAAAATTTTTGATGGATTCTCCATTGGTTCTAATGATTTAACACAACTCACATTAGGGATTGACAGAGATTCCGCCATAATCAGCGATTTGTTCAGCGAGCAAAATGAAGCAGCAAAAGAAATGATTGCCACTATGATTCGCAAAGCCAAAGAAGCAGGTGTAAAAATTGGTTTGTGTGGTCAGGCTCCCAGTGATTTTCCGGACTTTGCACAATTCTTAGTAGAACAGGGAATTGATAGTATATCTTTTAATTCCGATGCTTTGCTGAAAGGAATTGAAAATATTAAAAAGGCAGAATCAGCCGCTGAATTAACGACAAAATAAAATAATCTATATGGAACGTCTAAAAAACAAAGTGGTTATTATAACTGGTGCAGCAGGTGGTATGGGTGCTGAAGAAGCCAGGCTGTTTGCACAGGAGGGAGCAAAAGTATTAGCCACGGATATGCAGGAAGAAAAACTGAAAATTTGGGTGGAGGAAGCAAAGAAAGAAGGTTTAATAATCGATTATATAAGTCATGATGTAACGAGTGAAAGCGACTGGGAAAAAGCAGTGGAAAAAACATTGTCCTTATATGGACGGATTGATGTACTTGTCAATAACGCTGGTATATTTCCCGGTTTTTTTGATTGTGAACAAACGAAAAAAGAACTCTGGGATAAAGTTATTGCTGTAAATCTCACCGGTCCTTTTCTTGGATGTAAAGCCTGTATTCCCCACATGAGAAAAGCAGGTGGTGGTTCCATTGTAAATATTGCATCTATTGCCGGTTTGGTTGGCGGCAACGGCGCAGCATACACTTCATCAAAAGGAGGATTACGATTGCTCACAAAAGATCTTGCAGTTACGCTGGCCAAAGATAAAATCCGTGTAAATACCATTTGTCCCGGCGCAGTGTTAACTCCTATGACAAAAGAGTTGCTGTCACAGCCGGAAATGGACGAAACCATTAAAAATATGTCTCCGCAGGGACGTGTAGCTGATGCTATGGAGATTGCGTGGGGCGCTTTGTATTTAGCTTCCGGCGAATCTTCGTTTATGACTGGAGCAGATGTGGTAATTGATGGTGGAGCTGTGGCAAGATAATTATTAAAAAATGTAAGCTATCAGTTACAAAAAAGTTTTTTTCTAGCTGCGGCATGGAAAAAGGAAAAGCCGAAAACCTTTATAAAAAGTAGGCATTAAAAGAATGGTTATGAAAACGCTTAAAAAAATCACTATTGCAGTAGCATTTATCATTTCATTATCCGGGTTAACAAGTTGTGGCACCACATCAATGATATCCGCTGGTGTACACTACACAAATCCATCATGGGGACCTCCTTATTATTCAGGAGTAAGATATTATTACCTGCCGGATATTGAAGTTTATTATGATTTATCCAACCAGGACTTTATATACCTGGATCATGGACAGTGGTTGTTTTCCGGAACATTACCCTCCATTTATATGGGTTATGATTTATACAATGGTTTTGTAATAGCGCTCAATTTTAATGTATATCAGCCCTGGATGCACCACCAGTACTATGTATCACATTACCCCCGATTCTATTACAACAATGTTTATCGTACCGCAGAAAGACCAAATATCAGGGGTTATAATGAAAATGAACGTAAACCTTTTTACTGGAACCAGGGAGACAGGAACAGAATAAACGAGTTGCGAAAGAGCGAAAAGATGGATAGAAGACAGGAAATTTTACGACAACCTCAAAAGACGGGTTATTATGGAAAAAATATTGGCCGGCCTGTAAAAGTGAAACCGAATATGAGAGAGAATAGAAAAGGAAATAAAAAGAATGGAGGTTCCTGACAGGTCGCTTTTTAATATAAATAGCAAAGTATACAAGTGATGCAGGTTAAATATTTTTCTGAATGAAAAATTTGATGAGATATGGTTTTTTAATTTTTGCAATTGTAATTTTCAAGTCCATTCGTGCACAGGTATCAGGTACTTCAGAAAAATGGAGTATCCAGGATTGTTTTCAATATGCAAAGGAACATAATATTCAAATCAGTTCGCTAAGGTTAAATAAACAATCCGCCCTGCAGGATTTATCAGCCGCCAGGGGAGTTAAAATTCCCGGCTTATCTGCATCTGTTGGCAATACA
>JBLMVP010000211.1:0-9748 GCA_050256755.1 Sphingobacteriales bacterium
TTAAAATTAAAAGGTATTGGTATATCCTATGGCAGAATTAGCACACGTACATTCGTTAAAAGTGGTATCTGAAAATGACAATGGCCTAGCGGCTAAAGTAGATTACTTAGCCATTAAAAAAGCAGCTGTTGTATTAAGAGCTATCAATCACAAACTTCGCCAGCAAATCCTCCATCTTATTGAGGAAAACAAAAAAATGACAGTAACAGAAATTTATATCCAGTTAAGACTGGAACAATCTGTTGCTTCACAACACTTAGCCATTATGCGCAGGGCTGGCATTGTTAAAACCACCCGTGAAGGAAAATTTATCTGGTATTCGGTTAATACTGAACGACTGGATGAAATTTCCCGCTTTGTGGATGAGCTCTTAGGTTAATTTTTCCTTTAACGTTATCACTTAATTCCTGTTAATTAACGGGCAGGCAATCCTTTGTTTTTATATTTTTACCTTTGCAAAAATTGGGAAAAGTATGTTTGTAAAACAATTGTATACTAATTGCCTCAGTGAGGCTGCCTATTATATTGAAAGTAAAGGTGAGGCTGCTGTAATAGATCCGTTAAGGGATGTGGAAGAGTATATTTATTTAGCAGAAGAAAGAAAAGCATCCATCAAATATATTTTTGAAACACATTTTCATGCTGATTTTGTAAGTGGCCACCTGGATTTAAGTACAAAAACAAAAGCCCTAATTATTTATGGCCCCAATACAGAAACACAATTCCCTGTACATGTTGCAAAAGATGGGGAACAATTTAAAATTGGGGATATAACTGTTGAAGTATTGCATACTCCAGGTCATACATTTGAAAGCACCTGTTATTTATTAAAAGATGAAAATGGAAAAGATTATGCTGTGTTTACAGGTGATACGTTGTTTGTAGGAGATGTTGGCCGTCCTGATTTAGCACAGGGGGGGAATATAACTATGAATGATTTGGCGGGGATGATGTATGAATCTTTACAGAAAAAAATAATTCCACTGGCCGATGATGTTATTGTTTACCCAGCTCATGGACCGGGAAGCGCTTGCGGTAAAAATTTAGGTCCGCATACTTTGAGTACTATTGGAGAAGAAAAACAAACCAACTATGCGTTAAAGGCACCAACAAAAGAAGAGTTTATTAAAGAGGTGACAGACGGGTTAGCTGAACCCCCGCACTATTTCTCTATTAATGCTAAAATAAATAAGGAAGGATATGATAGTTTGGATGAAGTATTGAAAAAAGGGATGCAGGCATTAACCATAGATGAGTTTAAGAAAAAACTATTGGATGAAAATGTAATTCTTTTAGATACCAGGAAGTCTTCCATTTTTACAGAAGGTTTTATTCCCTCATCAATAAGTATTGGTTTAGACGGACGATACGCTGAATGGGCAGGTAGCTTGTTACCATTTGATAAAACATTGATATTAGTAACAGAAGAGGGAAAAGAAGAAGAGAGCATCATCCGCCTTGCAAGAGTAGGATTTGATAAAATGGGCGGATACCTGAAAGGTGGTTATAAGGCATGGAAAAATGCTGGCGAAAAGATTGATTTAATTGTTGATGTGGAAGCAGATGAACTGGCGATGGATTTACCATATGATCCTAATTTGGTAGTAGTAGACGTAAGAAAGGAAGTTGAGTTTGCTGATGGGCATGTAAAAAATGCTATTAACCTTCCTTTAAACGATATGACTGACCCCGGGTTAATGGCCGATTTTGATGATAAACAAAATATTTATATTCATTGTGCCGGAGGTTATCGAAGCATTATTGCCGCCTCTTTATTAAAACGCCAGGGCATTCATAATTTAAGAAATATTATTGGCGGATGGGACAAGATAAAAGAACAGGAAGGTAAAATTGAAATTGTTAAGGAAACAAGCGTACTTAATTAAAATAAAAACCTCCGGAAAATATCCGGAGGTTTTTTTAACCTATAACAGCATTTTTATACTTTTCATCATATTCCCATTTCCATCGCCTGTGACTCCATAGCCACATAGAGGGATTTTTCCGGATAACATCCTCCAGGTATCTTACAAATTGCACGGTTAACTCTCCCTGTTTTAACACTGTAGTATTTTGTGAAGCTACAGTAAACACTACTTCGTAATACCCCCGTTTCTTTTTTTGTATAAAAGCAAAAACTACATCTGTATTATTTGAAATCGCCCCTTTTTCAGGTCCTTTTACAAAAGGAGTTAATCTGCCAAAAAAATTAACCCACCACGCACTATTCGGGTCACCCGGGTTTTGATCAGCGGCCAATCCTAATACATATTGCCTGTCACGTAAATCTTTAAAATTCTTTTTCATATTGGTGGCCGGAATTAAAATAGATCCGGTACGGGAACGAAGATCAAAAAACAGTTTTTCAAAAATTTTATTACTGATGGGCATATACACTACCAAAAAAGAATATAAAAGCTCGTCGGAAGCTGCTACATTTCCCCATTCCCAGTTAAAATTATGACCCAGGTGTAATTGACATTTTTTTCCTGATTGGTATAAATTATTAACCACTTCCCAATTACCGGTAAATCTTTTTTTAATAAATGATGGAGAAGCAGAAATAAGTTTTATTGTTTCGATAAATGTATCAATAAAATTATGATAAAAATCTTTGGCAATTCTTATCCTTTCTTTTTCAGTTTTTTCAGGAAAAGCAATTAAAAGATTATTCATCACTACTTCTCTGCGGTACCCGATGATATAATATACCAGACCGTAAATTCCGTCCGACAAAAAGTATAAAACCCGCATGGGAAGTAAGGAAAGCAAATACAAAAATCCGTAAACGATATGATACATAGTCTAAATTTAAGGGTGCAAATTACTGGCAAATATGCTATAAAATAATGTTTTGCACCAACGGGCTCTTATACAGATAATCGGTATTATAATGTAACCCTCTGCTTTCATGGCGGAAATTGGCACTCTTTACAATAAGAAACCCCACAGTTATCATATTCCTTAATTCCAGTAATTGAGGTGACACTTTGGTTGTTTTATATAAAGATTCTGTTTCTTCCCATAATAAATCCAGCCTGCGGGAAGCTCTTTGCAAACGAACATCATTACGGACAATACCCACGTAATCGCTCATTATTGATTGCAGCTCTTTCAAACTTTGTGTTATTAAAATCATCTCTTTGGGTTCTGTGGTTCCTTCAGCCTTCCAGTCAGGTATATTTTTGTTAAAAGAAATATCATTTAGTATTTGAACACTATCCATATAACTGCGATGAGCAAAAACCATTGCTTCCAGCAAAGAATTGCTCGCTAAACGATTAGCACCATGTAATCCTGTAGAAGCACATTCACCTGCTGCATATAAATTACCGATAGATGTTCTTCCCCACTCATCTGTTTTTATTCCCCCACAACTGTAATGAGCCGCCGGGGCAACAGGAATCATATCTTTTGAAACATCTATTCCAATAGATTTACATTTTTCATAAATATTGGGAAAGTGTTCAATAAATTTCTCCATGCTCATATGACGAACATCCAGCCACACATGCTCTGTACCTGCAATTTTCATTTCGCTATCAATAGCTCTTGCTACAATATCACGGGGAGCTAAATCTTTTCTTTCATCATATTTTTCCATGAAAGCAATACCGTGTTTGTTGCGTAGAATTCCGCCATCACCTCTTACTGCTTCTGTAATTAAAAATGATGGACTCACTCCCGGCTGATACATTGCTGTGGGATGAAACTGAATGAACTCCATATTTTCCACTCGTCCTTTGGCACGATATAACATTGCCACACCATCACCTGTTGCAATTTTTGGATTGGTGGTAGTTCTGTAAACTTGTCCATTGCCACCTGTTGCAAGCAATGTTATTTTAGAAAGAATCTTTTCAATTTGGTTGGTTTGCAAATTCAGTACATACACGCCATAACATTCTATATCCTGTGTTGATTTAGTTACAATAAATCCCAAATGGTGTTGGGTAATTATATCCACAACAAACCAGTGATTAATAATTTCAATATTAGGATGTTTCTTTACTTCGTCCAGTAATGCTCTCTCTATTTCTTTACCCGTAACATCTTTATGATGCAGAATCCTAAACTCAGAGTGCCCCCCTTCTCTTCCTAATTTAAAATCGCCTTCTTTGTCTTTGTCAAATTGTGCTCCCCAGTTAATAATTTCATTAATCCTGTCAACACCTTCCTTTACTACAATTTCCACTACTTGACGGTTGCATAACCCATCACCGGCAATCAATGTATCATCAATATGTTTATCAAAGCTATCTTTCTCCATATCCATTACACCAGCAATACCACCCTGTGCATATTTGGTATTAGTTTCATCGCTGGTGGTTTTGGTTACCACCACAATTTTTTTATCGGGATAATGTGACGCTACTTTTAATGCATAAGTTAATCCTGCAATGCCGGAGCCAATTACTAAAAAATCTGTTTGCATGAATGATGGTTAAACTAATTAAGCTGGTTCAATCCAGGCTTCATTATCTTTTATTAAATTGATGAGTTCGTCAACAGCCACTTCACTGTCAACATTACGCTTTACAATTTCTTTTCCTTTGTACAATGTTATTTTCCCCGGGCCGCTTCCTACATAACCAAAATCTGCATCAGCCATTTCACCGGGACCATTTACAATACAACCCATGATAGCAATTTTAACGCCTTTAAGATGATTGGTGACGGAACGTATTTTAGCTGTAGTTTCCTGCAAGTCAAATAAAGTTCGGCCGCAACTGGGACAGGAAATATATTCGGTTTTGGAAATTCTGGTACGTGTTGCCTGTAAAATACTAAATGCTGCGCTGTTTATTAATTGTTCGATGGATTGATTATTGAGATAATTTCTTCCGCTTGCATTTAATTGATCATTTCCCTGCTCATAACTTTTGGAGCTCATTCCCAAACAAAGCCCATCACCCATTCCATCTAATAATAACCCGCCTGTCTCAATGGCGTAATGAATCAGATGCTCATCTGTTGTTTGCCAGTAACTGTCGCAAATCAATACAACAGGATTATTTATTTTCCGATTCATCAGTTCCATTATCATCCTGCGGACAGATTGCAGTGCATTTTTATTAGTACTGCTTAAACAAAGCACTACTGTTTTATCATTGGCACATGAGTCGAGATATGTGTAATCATTAACAGGCGTATCATCATTAAAGCAATCAATCATTACAAAATTCAATTCATCGCTGGTAATTTCTGCTTCTGCAAAACCTTTATCTGAAAATATAGGAAAGTATTTTGTTTTGTCTTCTGCACTTAACCATGCATTGGGATACACTACTACTTTCAAAGTTCCAGGTAGAGCAAAATTTATTATTTGATGTCCGGTAAAAATATAATCGCCAGCTGCATCGCCGATAGTCCATTTATCCGTCGATTCATCATAAGTATATCCAACAGCCTGCAAATCTTTTATTGAAATATTTTGAATACGACTTAAATCAGCCACTACAACCGGTACCTGTTTATCGCCAATATTATCAACCGCAAATGTTTCTCTTCTCTGAAGGGTAAAAGGATCGTAAGGAATTTTGTCAATAAAAGGAATCTTCTGACGACTCCCATTTAACTTCTCATAACTTATATATCTTTTTACCAAATCCATGCAAACAGGAATTTCAAATTCCGGATCTTCAGTTAATGAAACACGAATGGTATCACCAATCCCATCTTCTAACAAAGTTCCAATACCAATTGCTGATTTAATTCTTCCATCTTCCCCGTCACCGGCTTCAGTAACACCCAAATGCAAAGGATAGCATTCGTTAAACTCTTCCGTCATATGCTTAATAAGCAACCGGTATGCCTGTACCATTACCTGCGGATTACTACTCTTCATACTCAGCACAATATTGTGATAAGCTTCATTACGGGCGATACGTAAAAACTCCATGGCACTCTCCACCATTCCAATAGCTGTATCGCCATAGCGGCTCATAATCCTGTCGCTTAATGAACCATGGTTGGTTCCTATACGCATAGCAGTTCCATATTCTTTACAAATCTTTACCAATGGAGTAAACCTTTCTCTAATCCTTTCTATTTCTTCCAAATAATCAGCATCAGTATATTCAATCAGTTCAAATTTTTTCTTATCTACATAATTACCGGGATTTACTCTAACCTTTTCTACAATTCTTGCAGCAATCTCTGCAGCATTAGGAGTAAAATGAATATCAGCTATCAATGGAGTATTGTACCCTCTTTTACGTAATTCATTTTTTATATTAAGTAAATTCTCCGCTTCTTTTTTGGATGGTGCAGTAATACGAACCAATTCAGCACCGGCTTCAATACAACGGATGGATTGTTCAACAGTTGCAATAGTATCCATTGTATCTGTTGTGGTCATCGTCTGCACACGGACAGGATGAAAATTGCCCAGCAGCATATCACCAACCCTTACCTCTTTGGTGGCAAGTCGTTTATATTCTGTTAATGAGGGACAATATAATTGCATTGTATATTTTAATAATAACTACCTTCTTCATGGCTTAGGTAGTTGCTGCAAAAGTAACAACAAAAAAGCCCCATATGTTCGGGGCAATTAATATTGTTTTGGAGGATATTTTTAATATTCTACTTTAAAAGCCAATGATTCAAGGTTACTAAAGATTTCCTTAAAAGTACTGGCAACTGTTACTGTTTTTTTATCATTGGATAATTTAGCTTTGCTACCTTCTATTTTAATGGCGGGACGGGGTAAAACGATAGTGGTAGCAAAGGTCATGTCTCCCATCATTGGCGCCATTTTCTTCATCATTTGCAATTCTTCATTGGTTTCCATTGCCTTTAATGCCGCTTCTTTGTCTTTTACTTTATAAGAAAGAGAATTGGCTGTTGCGGTAAATTCATAATAGTCTTTAAAGGGATTAGTATTGGCTTTTGGTGGTCCCATCTTTGGCGTCATGGACGGCATTTCTTCATCGCCGGGAGTAATTTCTTTTTTATCTTTTAAATTATCAAGTGCATGGGTTTTTTGAATCATTTCCTGGAAATTATTACGCAGGTATACCAGTTGGTCAACGTTTTTAAAATTAGCATCCATCACGATTTTCATTTCTCCTTTATCACTGTCCATGTGTATGCCAACTTTACCATTTTTTAATATTTCTTTTTCATCAGCCGTTAAAGTAGTGGAGGTATCAGTAAAATCTTTGAAATAAATAACCGTGTCTTTCTTTTCCGGCTTTTTATTTTCCCCACCAAAAGCACTAAGCATGCCCATCATTTTTGCCATGTCCATGGTAATTGAATATGTACCGCTTCCATCTTCTTTCAATGCAATTTTTTCTTCTGAATCAAGGCAGGATGTAAACGACAAAGTAACGGATGCTGTTAGCAGATAAAGTAATTTCTTCATAACCGAATACAATTAAGCCGCAATGTTACACATTAAAAAATAAAAAGTTTACCAATCTTTTTCCGGTTGTTTGGGAACACCTACTTTTTGTTTAGCTACTCTTTGCTGGACTTGTTTTTCTTTTTCACGGAGTGATTGTAACAATTGCTCTACTTTTTTCTGTGAGAGTTTGCTTTGCTGGGGTTTAGGTTGCTCAGGCTGGGGCTTTGGCTCTTGTTTCTTTTGCTGGGGTTTTTTCTGTTCCTTTTGCTGCTGCTGTTGCAGTTCCTGTAAAGCCTTTTGCAGGTTTTGTCTTGCTTCAGCATCATCGGGTTTGATACGCAAAGCATTTTTATAAGCATCAATACATTCAGGTAATTTCTTTTGCTGTTGAAGTGTTACCCCTTTATTATAAAATGCTTTTGCTTTTAAATTTTTATCAGCCTCTTCAAGTGAATTATCATAAGCTTTTTCAGCTTCATTTAATTTATTGGTTTTATATAAAGCATTACCAAGATTATAGGCTGCTTCGGGTGTTTTTTTCTTTTCGGCTGATCTATTATACTCTTCAATGGCTTTTTCGTATTCCTGCTTTTTATATAAAATATTCCCTTTCTGCAGGTTTTGTTTTTCCTGTGCAGAAATTGCTTGAAGGAACCCTAATGATAATATAGTTAGAAAATATTTCAGGCTGCAGATAATTTACGTTCGGGAATAAACGATTCAATCAATAATATTAGTATCACAGCAGCTATTAACCACTGGAAATAAGTATTGTAAGTAAGATAGCTTTTGTCTGATATTTCTTTTTCACCGATTGACTCCACCTGGTTTTCCAGGTTAGTAACCACATCATCCGTATTGGAATAAAGTTGATAGAGCCCTTTACCTGCTGCAGCTATCTGTTGTAATTCAACTTCATTCAATCTTGTAATAATGGTATTGCCCTGGGCATCCTTTTTATATTCAGTACTTCCTTCTTCAATAATTGGCGCCCCTTCCGGTGAACCCATCCCAATGGTATTCACCATTGCACCTGTTGATACCAAATTTTTAGCTGCATCTATCGCTCCTTCTTCATGATCTTCCCCATCTGTTATCACAATAACGGATTTAAATTTTTTATCCTTTGGGTTAAATGCATTTTGCGCCAGGGATAATGCCTCGCTAACAACTGTTCCCTGTGTGGGAATAGCATCCGGCGTGGCTGCAGATAAATACATCATAGCCGCAGCATGATCTGTGGTTAATGGCATTTGCAAATAAGCATGTCCGGCAAATAAAATTAAACCAACCCTATCATCTGCTAAACGATCCATCAGTTTGGCAACAACCTGTTTTGCTTTCTCCAACCGATTAGGTTTTATATCCTGTGCCAACATACTCTTGCTAACATCCAGCGCAATCATAATATCTACCCCTTTACGTTTTATCTGGCTTGTTCCTTTTGGTGTTTGCCAGTTAGCAATAGCTGCAATACCAATTACCAATGCTAATAAGGGCAATAAAAATTTATTTTGAAAATTACGGGGGGAATATCCTTTTATTAATTGTTTAACCAATGCTTCGTCGCCAATCTTTTTAATTCGTTCTTTTTTCCATTTAACTACCCGGATAAATAAAAAAATCAACGGCAGGATAACTGCTAGGGCATACAGGAATTCAATATGTTCAAATTGTCCTTTCAAGGGTGCTAAATTCGTAAATAGATTTTGTATATCTGCAAAAGGAAAGCCAAAGTTTCTTTTTAGGTATGAAGTTTATAAAGTATCTATAGTATATAAAGTTTTTTACCTCACCTCACCTATATACTTTATTTACCTTATATACCTACTTCTTGCCCAAAAAGAAACCCTTATCGGTGAGAATATTCTTAAGGATTTTAACCCGGTTATTAAACATATCAAAATTCTTATCGGTGGTCTGGAGGTTTAGTACAAAAAAATAAGGATGATTATTTTCCTCTATCCAGCCAACTATCCAGCCGATTGAATTACCTTTTTCATCAAAGCCCCATCCTGTTTTATAAGCCAATTCGTAGTTGGAATTATTTTCCTGCATCATTACCTTTTTCACAATGTCACAATATAATTGCTGAAAAGGTAATTGGTTGAAGTATAATTTTTTTACCAGCCCCAGTTCTTCATCAGGGGAAATTTTTAATTTGTTATTGAGCCAGAAAGAATCAATGGGACCACTGATGTTCATATTGCCGTATTTGAGAGAGTCAATCCATATTTTCATGGTATCTCTGCCAATTCTTCTTGCTACTTCCTGGTAATAATTAACAGCAGATACCTTAAAAGCTTCTGCCATGGTAAGGTCTTTATTCCACGCATCCACCCACCTGGTAACACCGTCCCATTTAATCACCATATTTTCGTTAACAATTTTGCC
>JBLMVP010000212.1:0-12586 GCA_050256755.1 Sphingobacteriales bacterium
AATCAATAATATTTAGCTGGCGCAGAGTAGTGTTAAATCTCAACTGGTGCTTTTCACTTTTCATCAACTCAACAAACAAATTAATATTCTGGCTCCTGTCAGCATCTATTAAATTTTTACCAACTGGTAATTTATCTTTTCTTGTATAATACGTAATCCCCCATTTATTCGCATGAGCTGATGAACGCAGGTACCATTGAAATACATCAAATGAAAAGCTATTTAAGCTCAGTGTATCCGGAATTTTATATTTAATAGGATTATGTTCAACTGAATAATTAATTCCAGTTTCAATTTTACCCAGTTTATCAAATCGCTTTTTAAAATCAATAACCGGACGAATAAAATTACCCTTGCTGATGCCACTGTCAAAAGAAGAAATACTGAAAGTAGCATTCCACTCCCATCCTTTTTTATCAAAATGATGTCTTATCACCTCGCGGTTACCCTTAAAAATATTTCCCCGCTGGTAATTATTGTATTCAATTTTAAAATAGTGGGAGTCTGATTGTTTTAATTGTGCAGATGCCAGCAATATTTTTTCTTCATCGGGCTGAATAAAAAATGGCAAACTCCAGTCGCGGGTAAATTCAACTGAACGTAATCTTTCCAGTGGGCGGTATTGCTTTTGCACATATTCATATCCCGCAGTTGTTATTAAATCAAGATTCTTTTTGGCTGAAGAAAAAAGTCTTTGTTCATGCTGTATTAAAAATCTTCCTGCAAAACCCGTATTATCTTCTTTATTAATTCTTGAAAAAGTATTGACATCATAATTACTCAGAGCAAATTCTGTAGTGATAGATGTTTTTTTGCTGATGGCATAATCCATCCCTACACTGATTAATTGCTGTTTTTTGGGAGCTACCAATCGCGTTGCAGCGGCAAATCTTCCCTGCTTCACTCCATTTTCCGGGGCAACCCATTTATACACTCTTCCATTTGCACCGTTTACATCAGGGATATAATCTCCATTACCTGGCCCAACTTCTACAAAGGACAAACTATATTGTGCCTGCACAGGATCAACTGAATAAACAAAAACAGAATCATAAGTAATGGCATTGACCGTGGAATCAAGAATACGATATAAAATTTTATTGGCATCAAATACGGTGTCTTTTATAATGTTTGGATACAATGCTTTCTGAACACTATCACCTATCTCACTTAAAAAGAATTTTTGATCCTGGCTAAGTACCTGGTTAATAGAAGTGTTTTTAGAATCAGCATTTGAAAATGCATTCACCCGGAATTTTAATTTATCATTCACCGCTAATTCATCTCCCAAAATAATCTGTGCATTTAAAAAATTACGATCGGCATATTCAAACTCTACCTGTATACGCCTGTCTTTATTTATCATTCTTTTGGGAGTAAATGTTACTTCAGCGGTATTGTAATTGATGACATAATCCTGGTCTTCTCCACGCTGCAATAATTCACCATCAATAAAAATTCTTTCTGTTCCCGGCAATACAATAAAAAACTGTTCATTATTAGCACCCTGCAAACGGTAAGGGCCCTGGTTTCCTTCCAATCCCTGGAAAATATTCCGGGTAAATTTTCCTTTGGCAATTGCTCCGCTTACCAATGCTTTATTTGTTCCCTTTTTAAATACCGGAAATTCATTCTCGTAAGAAATACCCTGTAATCGCTTATAAAAATTAAGGAAATAAGAATTATTCTGACGAACATCTATATCGCCAAGGTTCAATTGCCAGTTTTTCTTTTTTAACTGAATTAATACTTTATCAAATTCATTTAACTGCTGGGTATTACCATCAGGCTGAATGGGAATATTATTATCCGTAATGGCAGCAGCCAACTCCATACTATCACCAATCAATCCATTAATTTGTAAGTTGAGCGATGAATTTAAAACCGGGTCCTGGTTATTGCCAAAGGAAATGCCTCTTCCAAAACTTCCATTGTAATTGATATTCCCGAAATCAAATACTTTATTGTTTTGATTAGAATAGGGATTGGAAAAGATTGCAGGCGTATAAGAGAAACGTACAATTGAATCGAGATTAAATCTCTTTACTACCGATGTTAATTTAAATGGAAAAATCCGATAGGTTGCTACTACACTATCTCCATTTATCTTCTGCAACCACTTTAGCGTGGCCGCTGCATAATTGATTTTATACAAACTATCCGGAATGCCGTTAATAATAAAAGTCCCCGGGACAACACTCGCGGTATCAATTTTAACTAGTGTATCGGTAACAGAAATCTTTTTTTGCCTGAGGTTGGAGGATATCAATGCCCTTTGTGCAAATGATGATATTACACAAAACAAGAAGAATAATGGTGTTAGAATTTTCCGGGCAGTCAATTTAGGCTGTCTTTACTCATATTTAATGTCAAAAATGAGGATTTATTTTGTAGATAAGCCTACTTTTAATAAAACTCACGTTAATATTGATAAAACTCATCAGCTATTCGATTGTTATGGGATAATTTTGACTTAGAATTTCAATTTATGTTATACTTACGTGTTTTACTTTTAGCTGCTTTTTTAACCATAGCTACTGTTGGTTTATCACAAAAAACAGACAGTACTACTTTTAAGATAAGAATTGAAGCTGGACCCCAGGTATCCATTCCAATAAATCCTGCTTTAAAGACTACTCAATCAATTGGATTTGGAGCAACTGCCCGTGCCGCCTATTATTTTACCGATAAAATTTCGAGCGGTGTGAGAGTGAATTACGATTATTTTATTGGAAAGAAATATGAGCAGAACGGTGTGAAAGATAACTACTACAATTTAACCTGGACTTCTGTAATGGCTAATTTGCAGTTTGAACTAGGAAATTATTTTTTTGCCGGAGGTGATGCCGGCCTTGGATTATTAAGCATAAGAGGTGATGTAAATGCTGCATTCAATGCTTCTTTTTATGCAGGTTATACCATCAAAACAAAGAAAAATAATATTGGCATTGTACTTTGCTGGACACAGGCTAAAAAACCAACCAGCTATTTTGAAAGCCTTGGGTTAAGAGGTCAATATAATTTTAATTAACGGTTGATTTCGTTGAGTAAATCCTGTAAATCTAATTGTTCAGTAACCATCATTAAATTTCCTTCGTTATCTAAAGGCCATTGTTCTTTAGGTTTATCCCAATATAACTCTACACCATTGCTATCGGGGTCGTCCAAATAAATAGCTTCACTTACTCCATGATCAGATGCACCTGTTAATGGATATTTCGCTTCAACCAACCTTTTTAAGACAACAGCCAAATCTTTTCTTGCAGGATAAAGGATAGCAGTATGGAAGAGCCCTGCAGTATTGCGTGGAGCAGGTGGTGCATTTTTACTGTACCAGGTATTTAAGCCAATATGATGATGATAGCCACCAGCAGAAATAAATACAGCCTGTGTACCGTATCGCTGCATAATTTCAAAGCCAAGCAAGTCTTTGTAAAAGGATAATGCCTTATCAAGGTTAGCAAGTTTTAAATGTACGTGACCTATTCTTGTTCCTTGAGGTACTTTATAATCCATACTCGAAAGTTTATACAAAAATAAACCCTTCTTAATGGAAGGGTTTAAAATATGATGACAAAAATTAATTATTAAGATGTAAGTCCTGCCAATAAATACTCCTGGTTTAAAAGGGCAATATTGGTAATGGATATTTCTTTAGGGCAAACCGCTTCACAGGCACCGGTATTAGTACAAGCTCCAAATCCTTCTTTATCCATTTGAGCAATCATATTAATAGCACGGCTTTTTCTCTCCGGTGCACCTTGTGGTAATAAGGCCAGGTGCGAAACTTTTGCCGATAAGAATAACATAGCAGATGAATTTTTACAAGCCGCCACGCAGGCACCGCAACCTATACAAGCTGCATTAGCAAATGCTAGATCAGCTTTATCTTTTTCAATGGGAAGTGCATTACCATCAACAGCGTTACCAGTGTTTACAGAGATATATCCTCCTGCCTGTATGATCCTGTCAAAAGCAGTACGGTCAACCATTAGATCTTTGATCACAGGAAATGCATTGGCTCTCCATGGTTCTACCACAACAGTATCTCCATCGTTAAAAGCTCGCATGTGCAGCTGACAGGTAGTAGTTCCCTCCCATGGCCCATGCGGGCGACCATTGATAAACATCGAACACATACCGCATATGCCTTCTCTGCAGTCATGATCAAAAGCAATGGGGTCTTTTCCTTCTTTAATCAACCGCTCATTTAAGACGTCAAACATTTCAAGGAAAGACATTTCTGTTGAAATATCATTGGCATCATACATTTCAAAACCGCCTTTATCATTGCCGTTTTTCTGACGCCAAACTTTCAGTTTTACATTAATATTTTTGTGTTCCATATTAAATCAATTTGTGAAAATTGAAATCATCTTCAAATCTTCACATTTTCAAATTATCAAATTATTTATAAGAACGCTGACTCGGTTTCACCACTTCATAATTCAATTCTTCCTTATGCAGTTCCCAGTTACTATCTCCTTTCAGTTCCCATGCCGACACATACATGAATTTATCATCATGACGCAAAGCTTCTCCTTCTTCTGTTTGTGATTCTTCACGGAAATGGCCACCACAGCTTTCTTCCCTTTGTAATGCATCCAAACACATCAGTTCACCTAACTCTATAAAATCAGCTACACGATTGGCTTTATCCAGTTCAGGATTCATTTCATTAATGTTTCCGGGTATTTTAACATCGCTCCAGAATTCTTTTTTCAACTGCTGAATTTCGCTAATGGCCTGTTTCAATCCTTCAGCATTTCTTGCCATACCACATTTATCCCACATAATTTTTCCCAAACGCTTATGAAAACTTTCCACTGTTTGAGAGCCTTTAACGCTCATTAATTTTTCTATCCTGGCCTTCACCTCCTTTTCAGCGGCTTCAAATGCAGGGTGTGATGTTGGAATATTTGCTGTACGAATATCATCAGCCAGATAATTACCCATGGTGTATGGAATAACAAAATAACCATCGGCCAATCCCTGCATCAACGCAGATGCACCTAAGCGGTTTGCGCCATGGTCGCTGAAATTTGCTTCACCTAATGCATACAAACCGGGAACCGATGTCATTAGTTCATAATCTACCCACAAACCTCCCATAGTATAGTGAACTGCAGGATAAATCCGCATTGGTACTTCGTATGGATTCTCACCTGTAATCTTTTCATACATATCAAACAGGTTGCCGTACTTTTCTTTCACAACTTCTTTGCCCATCTTTATAACCGTTGCATCATCCACATTTTCCAGTGCTTGTTTACCCACTTCAATATGACCATAACGTTTTATTGCATCAGCAAAATCAAGAAACACTGCCTGCTTAGAAGTACCAACGCCATAACCGGCATCACATCTTTCTTTAGCAGCTCTTGATGCTACATCTCGTGGTACAAGATTTCCAAATGCAGGATATCTTCTCTCCAAATAATAATCCCTTTCCTCTTCTGGTATATCAATTGACTTCCTGCTATCACCTTGTTTCTTCGGTACCCAAATACGTCCGTCATTCCTCAAAGATTCGCTCATCAGCGTTAACTTACTTTGATGGTCTCCACTAACGGGAATACATGTTGGGTGAATTTGTGTGAAACATGGATTACCAAAATAAGCTCCCTTTTTATGTGCTTTCCATGCAGCAGTAACATTACTGCCCATAGCATTGGTGCTTAAATAAAACACGTTACCGTAACCACCACTGCACAACAATACCGCATGACCAAAATGTCTTTCTAATTCACCGGTGATCAAATTACGGCAAATAATACCACGGGCCTTGCCATCAACCACTACCACTTCCAGCATTTCGTGGCGATTGTACATTTTTACATTACCTAATGCCACTTGTCTTTCCAATGCCTGGTAAGCACCTATCAATAATTGCTGACCTGTTTGTCCCGCAGCATAAAATGTACGTTGTACCTGTGTACCACCAAATGAACGATTGCTTAACAAACCGCCATATTCTCTTGCAAATGGAACACCCTGTGCCACACACTGGTCAATAATACTGGCACTCACTTCTGCCAAACGGTACACGTTGCCTTCTCTTGCACGGTAGTCGCCACCCTTAATAGTATCATAAAACAAACGATAAGTAGAGTCGCCATCATTCTGGTAATTCTTTGCCGCGTTAATTCCGCCCTGCGCAGCAATAGAGTGTGCACGGCGTGGACTATCCTGGAAACAAAATGCTTTTACTTTGTAACCCAGCTCTCCCAATGATGCTGCGGCAGAAGCGCCGGCTAAGCCGGTACCCACTACAATAATTTCCAGCTTACGCTTATTGGCCGGGTTTACCAGTTTACAAGTTGCCTTATAATTTTTCCATTTTGAATCTAATGGACCGGCAGGAATTTTTGCATTCAGCATAAATCAATTTGAAAATTTGATGATTTGAAGATTTGGAAATTAAATCCCCGAATCTAAATTATATATGAACTTTTTGCACTTAACTTTTGTGCTGCTATCAGGCGTCTGTTGCATCGCACTCTTTTACATTCTGTAATTCTATTCATCATACAAATCGTTCCTATGGAACGAAACCACTTCTTCTTTTTCTACCCGCAAAATGTTCCTGCAGAACATTGAAAGCCTTCAATCCTTTACTTCTCCCACATGCTGCTCCCAATCTCAGACATAATCACTCGCAGATTGTAGCTAATAGCCCAAAGCTTTTTTCTATCCCACCCATCCCATCTTCATACTTATGGGTATCAAAGCAAATATCAATGGTACAATTAAAGAATAACAAACACCAATTGCATTTACCAATGATATATATCTGCTGTTACTTAAACCCAATGTGCGGAAGGCACTTTGAAAACCATGCAATAAATGATAAGATAAAGAAATGCAGGCAAGCACATATACAATTACCACCCACCATTCGCTAAAGGTTGCCACCATTAATTTAAACATATTATGATTTGACCTTCCGTTACTAAAAATATCTTCTTCCAAACCAGCTCCGGTAAATCTTGAAGGAATCCAGAAATGCCACCAATGCAAAATCAGAAACAACAATAAAATTGTTCCAAGCAAACCCATTGCGCGGCTGTACCATTTGCTTCCCCTGTTACCTAAATTCACTTCGTAGCCAATTTTTCTTTTAGATCTGTTTTCAAACTCCAGCATTAATCCCTGGATGATATGAACAAAGAACCCAAGGAATAATACAATCTCCATTATTCTTATCACCACTGTTCTCCCCATGAAATCAGCAGCACGGTTAAACATGTCTCCATTATCATTGGCATCAAAAAAACTGAGGTCTTTAAAAATGCAGGCATTCACTCCCATATGCACCAATAAAAAAGAAATCAAAAAAAGTCCTGTAACGCTCATTGTAATTTTCTTACCTACTGAGGAAGTGAAGATTTGTTTCCAGGTCATATAGCGATTAGTTAAGAGAAGAATTAAATTGGCGCAAATTTATGGCAGGAACGTCAAATAACCAGTAAATGAAAAAATTCTTTGCCGGATAAGGCACAAAGTTTAAACAAAATAATCAATACTCCTTATTTCAATTCCAGTCTTTTAATAATATGATTGTCGATTGCCTGGAAAAGATGTTGGGGCTGCAGTGTGCGCCAGTTGGGATACTCAATCAATTCAACATAACGGTTATTTCTGGCTCTTTTAAAATCATATTGAGTTTGCTCAGGCATATTTAAAATAACTATCCAGCCGCCCTGCTCATTGGTTTCTTCAAACCATTCTTCATAATAACAATCATCGCTGCTGTGGAAGTTAAGCACATTTTCAGCTATCAGTATAAACTTGAATATCCCATCATGCTCCATTTTATCTATCAGATCCCTTTTCAGTATCATTACATCATTCTCAATAGCATCATTCCATTCCCCGATTAATTCTATAATGGCATAGCCAGCTTCATAATCGGCCATCAATACTTTAAGGTATAAAGTACGGGATCCAAAATCGTCCCACTGAGGATGTATATAATAATTATAAACAGTTTGGGTAAATTCAAATTCAGAGTAAGTTCTGCCAAAGAAAGGTGATTTTTCATCTTCTTCCGCTGTGTACAGGTGCCTCCAGTTATAATATGGTTCTATGTCGTGCATAAAAAAGGGTCGCAGGCAATTTACGACCCTTAATAAAATCAATCCAAAAAAATATTAATCAATTAGCAACTTTTTAGCTAATACTACTTTTTTAGTACTGTTAGTTACTCTTAACAAATAAAAGCCCTGTGCAACGTTTTGATCAATATTCAATGTTTCCATTTGATTATCTCCGGCAACATTTACTTGTCTGGTTAGTAAAACCCTGCCCATTTGGTCCATAAGCTGAATAGAATAATTCCCTTTGGTTTGTTTTTCAAAATTTACTCTTACCATACTTTCAGAAACAGGATTGGGATAGGCTGATATTTTTTCATTGTATATTTCCCTAAAATCATTTATTGCTACAATGGATTTATTCGCCCTGGTATCAAATAACAAATTGCTATTGGCCAGATCAGACACATTTAATGGAGAACCGGAAGAAGGAAGTTTTTCCACTTTCCATGTTTGAGGGTCAACCCTGTAAAATCCGCTGGTACTGTTTGCACTTCCCAATATTAAATAACCTGCTTCATCAACAGCGGCGCCGTTGGTTGTAAACTCTACAGGTATATCATTTAATTTGGTAATAAAACTTGATACCCTTGTTTCAATATTAACTTTAAAAATATTGTGTTGGGCTGATACAACATATAAATTCCCATTTGCATCGGCCACCATATCACCACCCCATCCTCCGCAGGGACTGTTGATAGTGCTTTTATTACCTGCATCAATCACAGAACCCAAATCAGTAATGGTTATGTTTCGGCCAGTTGAAAAACGGATTAAGTGCATAGCATCATTACTTAAAGCATATCCATATCCATCAGCTCCGATACACATACGGGTAATTTGATTAGACACTTCATTTACATCAGCATTAATTAATTTCCTTTCACTCAATGAATAAGTTTTTATGGTCTGGCTTTTATCATCCAAATCTATCCAGCGCAGTTCATTGATGCGCATAGGGGTAAAGAATAATTTATTATGCACTTCATCATAGGCAGCAGCGGCTACCATCGTAGCGGTAGGTGATTGTTTGATGTTAGTCACTTTACCATTAATCATTTGTGTGGTCTGGGGCAAGACCTTTTTAGTAGCTGCGTCAATCACAGAAAATTTTGTGATGGAGTTATCAAACAGTTTATTGCCTATTTGCACCTTAAGCAAATCAACTTCAGCAATGTTCTCCCACATTGCTGAACCATTATTACCTGTGATGGCGAATGACGGACTATGTTTTTGGCCATAACAAAATTGTGACAAGCCAATAAGCCCTGATAAGAGTAAAATTTTGGTACACATAGCAAAAAATTTTGGTATTAGAAAGTTACGATAATTTTAGAAATAAAAGTTATCCAAATGATAACCGGCATGAGCCTTATAGATAGTTTTCTACGGCTTTTTTTACGCTACCGTATTTAAGCAGAATTGTTTTGGCTTTATCATAATCCCGGAGTTTTATTTTTTCCATCAGCATTTTTACGCCTCTGTCCACTAATTTTTCATTACTGAGCTGCATATTAACCATTTTATTGTCCTCGACTCTTCCAATCTGTATCATTACAGAAGTTGAAATCATATTTAAAACCAGTTTCTGTGCAGTTCCGCTCTTCATCCGGGTGCTGCCTGTAACAAATTCAGGACCTACCACCACTTCAATAGGATAATCAGCATGTTGTGAAACTGGAGCATCGGGGTTGCAGGTAATACAACCGGTTACAATTCCTCTTTTACGGCATTCTTCTAAAGCTCCGATAACATAAGGTGTGGTGCCGCTTGCGGCTATCCCGATTACTACATCTTTTTCATTAACATCATATTTTTCCAAATCCAGCCATCCCTGTTCTTTACTGTCTTCCGCAAACTCAACTGCTTTTAAAATGGCCTCATCCCCTCCTGCTATTATACCTACTACTAACCCATAGGGAACCCCATAAGTAGGCGGGCACTCACTGGCGTCAACTACACCCAACCTTCCGCTTGTGCCCGCACCAATATAAAACAACCTACCTCCTGTAATCATATTATCAACTATAACCGTTACCAGTTTTTCAATATTGGGAATAGCTTTTTCCACTGCCAAAGGCACAATCTTATCTTCAGTATTAATGTGATGAAGAATCTCTTCCACCGACATTTTTTCAAGGTGGCGGTAATTAGAGGGCTGCTCGGTTACTTTCTCAAAACTCATACAACTTGATTAACGATGAAATTTAATCAATCCTTCCATAGGATTTTTTAATATAGTTCCTAATTCCAGTTCATATGTACTGCATAATTCCTTTAGCACATCACGAAATCCCCAGGCTACACTTCCCACAAAATTGATAGGATTTGTCCAGCTTTCCCTGTATTTATACAAATGATTAAAGAAAAAATCATTTATGCCGTCTTCAATAATATTTTCAATCATGTAATGGCCCCTGTTTTCAGCAAGGAATAATGCAAAGCTGGCTAAATAACGGTTGGGCATTGGCTTTTTATAAACATTTTCCAATATTTCAACCCTGTTAGTAATGTACTTTGCTACAAATCTTGCCCGCAAATCCTCGTCAAACGTGTCATATAAATAATATTGAATTACTTTTTTACCCAGGTAGGCCCCACTACCCTCATCACCCAGAATATAACCAATACCAGGTGTTTGTTTTACAATTTTTTTCCCATTATAAAAACAACAAAAAGAACCTGTACCCAGGTTGGCCACCACTCCTTTTCCTTTACCGCATAAAGCCCTCGCAGCCGCCATCAAATCATGATCTGCCTCTACTCTTTTTGCTTTTGTAAAAACCTGTTTTAATAATGAACGTATCATTCTTGCATTAGCCGGATTTGCTAAACCCGTTCCATAGTAATAAACTTCACTGATATTGTATTTTTTAATTTTGGGCAGCAACTCTTTTTCTAAAAGTGACCGAATTTGTTCCTTATTTAAAAAGTAAGGGCTGATGCCTTGTGTAAAAACAGTTTTCAGTTTGCCCTTACTCACTACACACCATTCTGCCTTTGTGGCGCCACTATCCGCAATCAGTATATCTCCCATGTAGATTGTATATTGAATAAAATACTAAGATGTTAATTTAAAGCCATTGAAATAAACACTTACGTCAATTTGCTTTTATTTTATGAAATTCGCCAATTAAAGGTCAAGATAAAAAGGAAATGAATAATAAAAAAATACAAGTCTGGCTGCCACTTCTTTTTTCACTGGTAATGATACTGGGAATGTTTTTTGGTTATAAACTGAGAGATAATATGGGTTTTAACCGCAAAGGATTTTTTGCCAGTGAAAAAAACACACCTTTACAGGAAATCATTAACCTTATTAATGCCCGTTATGTAGATTCTGTAGGAATTGACACATTAGGAACAAAAGCGATTAATGAAATTTTAAGCGAGTTGGATCCCCACTCTATTTATATCCCTGCGGAAGATCTCAAAACAGTAAATGAAGAACTGGATGGAAATTTTGAAGGCATTGGAGTTGAGTTTGATATTTTTAATGATACAGTGAATGTTTTGAATGTTATGCCCGGCGGACCATCCGAAAAAGCAGGTATTCAAATTGGAGACTTGATAATTAAAATAAACGATTCATTGATTGCCGGAGTAAATATTACTTCAGACAGAATGAAAAAAATGCTGAGAGGTGAAGCCGGAACAAAAGTTAGCACCACCCTCATGCGTGGCCGGGAAGAAAAGAAAATAGTAATTGAAAGAGGTATTATCCCTTTAACTACTGTAGATGCAGCTTATATTATTCAGCCTGCAGTTGGATATATCAAACTGAATAAATTTTCACGAAAATCGTACGAAGAATTTATGGAAGCCCTGGAAAAATTACAAAAGCAGGGAATGAAAAAGTTAATATTGGACTTACGCGGAAATGGTGGTGGAATACTGGAAGATGCAGTACAGATAGCTGATGAGTTTTTAGATGATAATAAGCTGATAGTTTATACAAAGGGAGCACATACCGACAAGGTTGATTATACAGCTAAACGCCCCGGGTTATTTGAAGAGGGGAAAGCAGCAATATTGATTGATGAATTTTCTGCTTCCGCCAGTGAAGTATTAGCAGGTGCTTTACAGGATTGGGACAGGGCAACTATTATAGGCAGGAGAAGCTTTGGCAAAGGCCTTGTGCAGGAACCGTATTCATTAAGTGATGGCTCACAACTTCGTCTGACGATAGCCCGTTATTATACTCCCATCGGCCGCAATATTCAAAAACCATATAACAAAGGAATTAAAACTTATAGTGAAGAAGTCTATAACCGCTACCATAATGGTGAATTAATAGCTGCTGACAGTAATAAGATAAGCAATGGCAAATCATATAAAACAAAAGGTGGAAGAATTGTGTATGGCGGCGGCGGCATAATGCCGGATATGTTTGTTTCGTATGATACAGCTAATCTAAGTAAAGTAGTTTTATCACTCTACGATAAGAGAACTCTCTATGGCTTTATCTACCGGTACTTTGTACAAAATAT